>QHTP01000122.1 GCA_003220855.1 Gemmatimonadota bacterium | reverse complement strand
CCTCGAGCAGTACCGGCGGCAGCAGGGAGGCGGGCGCTTGAGCCGCGAGGACGAGCAGCAGATCCAGAACCAGGTCGCTGATCAGTTCATTCACAACATCCTGCTGGAGCGCGCGTACCGGCGTCTCGGGATCTCGGTCTCGGACGCGGAGATCATCCGGGCGGCCCGCAGCGGGCCGCCCCCGCAAATCCTGCAGCAGGTGCTGCAGGAGGCCACGTTTCAGACCAACGGTCAGTTCGACATCACCAAGTGGCAGCGCTATCTGTCGAGCGCGGGCCCCGAGTTCAGCGGCCAGATCGAGCAGCTGTATCGCGATTACCTCCCCCAGCGCAAGCTGCAAGAGTACCTCACCGCGGACGTGTACGTCTCCGACGCCCAGCTCTGGCGTATCTGGCGCGATCAGCATGAATCCGTGACCGTCGCGGTGGTCGCCGTGCGACCCGAGGACGTTCCCGATTCGCTCGCGCCGGTGTCGGACGCCGAGCAGCAGCAGTATTACGAGACGCACCGAAAGGACTTCAAGCGGCCGGCCGCCGCGTGGCTCAGCTATCTCGAGCAGCCGCGCGTCCCGGACACCCGGGATAGCGCGGCGGCGCTCGCCCGGGCGCAGGCCGTGCGGGCGGGGCTCGCGAGCGGAAAGGCAAAATTCGAAGAGGTCGCGAAGAAAGAGTCGGCCGACTCCGGGAGCGGGGCGCGGGGCGGCGACTTGGGCTGGATCAAGCGCAACCAGCGCGGCTTCGACGCGAAGTTCGTCGCCGCGCTGCGATCCCTCCCGGTCGGCGTCGTGAGCCTACCGGTGTTGTCGACGTTCGGGTATCACCTGATTCGCATAGACGCCGCGAAGGGTGACTCGGTGCGCGTGCGACACATCCTGGTGGCGATCACGCTCCAGGGAAAGCACCTCGACGCGGTCGATGCGCGCACGGACTCACTCGACCGGGTGGCGGCGGATCAGAGCGACGGCCACAGGCTCGACAGCGCGGCGCACGTACTCAACCTGCCGCTCGCGCGGGCGCCCAAGCTCGTGCAGGGCGAGCGGCTCGTGCTCCCCGCGGGCCCCGTGCCCGATGTGAGCGTCTGGGCATTCGACGCCCGCCCCGGCGAAACGAGCCCGGTGATCGACGGGCCGCGGGCCAGCTACGTGTTCCGGCTCGACTCCCTGGAGCCGGCCGGCGTTCCTCCCCTCTCCCAGCTACGCGCCCGGGTGCTCGACGAGGTGCGCCGCGAGAGGAAAAAGGCATTGGCCCGGGACCACGCCGAGCAGGTGGCGCGGGACCTGCGCGACGTCCCCGATCTGCTCGCCGCGGCCCGGGCACGAGGCCTGCACGCAGAGAAGGAGGGACCGTTCACGCGGGTGAGCGCCGGACCCGAGTTCACACGCAACCCCGTGGTGCTGGGAGCCGCGTTCGCGCTGCGCCCCGGGGAGCGCACTCCGCTCATCGCCGGCGAGACGGGGTTGTTCCTGTTACAGGGGATCGCCCGGACGACCGCCGATTCCGCGGCCTGGCGGAAGCAACGCGATCAGCAGCGGGAGACGCTGGTACGGCCGATCGCGCAGGCGCGCATCCAGCAGTACCTCGCCGCCCTGCGCGCCCAGGCGACGATCGTGGACCGCCGCAACGAGATCTTCCGTCCCACGGCGGCCGCGAGCGAGAGCTAGTCGCTCAGGCGCTTCGGATCGCCACCGGAGGGAACGGAGGAGCCCGACGCGGCGGGCGGCTGCACGCTGCGGGGCGGCGATGGATCATCGCCGGTGGCCTCCTTCAGGCTCCGCTTGAACTCCTTGATTCCCTGCCCCAGAGAGGATCCGATCTCTGGAATCCGCTTCGCGCCGAACACCAACACGAGCACGAGCAGGAGAATCAGAATGTGGCTGAACGACAGGTCACCGAACATAGACGCCTCGCGTCAGAAGATCGACCGGGCGACGTAGTACGCCAGCGCGACACCCACCAGCGCGAGCAACGATACGTCGAACCCGATCGGCCCGAGCGTGACCGACACCACCAGCAGGTCCATGTGGACCGGCCCCAGGGTGGGGGTCACCGCCCAGGTGAAGATGTCCTTTGCTGGCCCCTGCGGCAGAAACCGGCGCAGCAGCGAGTGGAGGAATCCCCCCACCACGAAGCCGGTAGCCAGCACTCCGAAGTAAAATAGCGGCCTGCGCGGGCCTTGCGCCACGGCTTAGTTGCGCCGCTCCACGGCGTACGTAATGCTGTCGTGCAGCGCGTCGCGGGCCGGCGACGCCGGGAGCACCTCGAGCTCCGCCTCCGCCTGCTGCGCCAGGTCGAGCGCGCGGCGGCGGGCGTAGTCCAATCCGCCGGCGGCGGCCACCCGCCGGATCACGTCCGCCACCAGCGCGTCGGGCGGCTCGGGCGTCCCCATCAGCTCGGCCACGAGCCGGCGGTCGCCCGGCGCCATGTCGCCGAGCGCGGCGATGAGCGGCAACGTCACCTTGTGCTCCCGCAGGTCCAGCCCCGACGGCTTCCCGGTCACCGCCTCGGCCGCCGTGTAGTCGAGCAGGTCGTCCGCGATCTGGAACGCCATCCCGAGCCGCATCCCGAACCGGGCGAGCGCGTCCCGATAGGGCGCGGACGCGTGCAACGCGCCGACCTCGCACGCGCCGGAGAGCAGCGACGCCGTCTTCGCCCGGATGAGCTGGTCGTACTGCTCCTCCCCGTAGGAAAGCTTGTCGTGCGCCTCGAGCTGGCGCATTTCACCGACCGTCATCTCGTTCGTCACCCGCGCGAACACGCGCAGCGGCTCCAGGTCCTCCAGACGCACGAGCTCGATGATCGCCCGAGAGTACAGGTAGTCCCCCATGATCACGGCGACCTGGTGGGAGAACAGCGCGTTGATGGTCGGCATGCCGCGCCGCAGCACCGAGTGGTCGACGGAATCGTCGTGCACCAGCGTGGCGAGATGAATCAACTCGACGACCGCTGCGAGCGTCACCGCGCGTGGCTCGTCCGCGCCCGTCGCCCGGCTGGCGAGCAGCAACAGCGTGGGCCGGAACAGCTTGCCCTTCATCCGCAGCAGGTGCTCGTTGACTTGGGCGATGACGGGGAAGGCGGCCGTGATGATGCGCCGCACCTCGTCCGCCACGCGCTCCAGGTCTTCGGCCACCGGACGCTGGATGTCGCCGAGGGTGGCGCGGGCGAGCTGTTGGCTCACGTCACTTCGCCTTGGCGAGCGCCTTGGCGCGCGCGCCGACGTCCTTGAACCGGATGTCCACGGCGAATACCCGTCCGTACAGATCGCGCGCCTCGACCCGTTTGCCCTGCTCCTCGAGCGCTCGACCCAGCCAATAGAGGATGCCGAGCCGCTCCTGATCGCCCGACGCCGGCAGCTCCAGCGCGCGTCGCAGAATCGACTCTGCCACCACGTACGCGCCTTTTTCCACGAAGCACACGCCCAGGGCCTCCGAGCTGCGCAGCTTTCCCTCGGAGGCTCGCAGCGCCTTCTGCAGCTCGGCGATCGCCTCGTCGAGCAGCCCCATCTCCTTGAAGGCCACGCCCAGGTCGTAATGCGCCTGGAAGTCGCCCTCGTCGATGTTCTCGTCGATCCCCTGCTTGAAGCGCTGCAGCATGTCCTGGAAGTCCTGCTCTTCGTCGCCCGTCGGCTCCTCGTCGGCCACCTTCATGCGCGTGTCGCGCTCGGGCAACTCCTCGTCCAGGATCATCGCGCTCAGGTCAACGAACTCCCCTGAATCGACGGCCTCGTCGCGCACCTTCAGCTTCGCGTCGCGCGCCGCGGTCTTCGGCTCGGCGCCGCGGGCCGGGGCTTTCGCCTTCGGTGGCGGCGGCGCCGGCGCCACCGGGGCCAGCATCGCCAAGGCCGCCGTGGCGCGCGTGTTCCCCGGATCGTGCTCGGCCACGCGCTGGTACACGGCACGCGCCTTGTCGGGAAGGTCGCTGCGCAGCAGGGTATCCGCGAGCTCGATGTACGCCGCGATCAGTTTCGTCTTGTCGCCCGATTTGAAGGCGAATTCCACCTGCTTCTGGCGGTGCCGCACGCTGTTGGGATCGAGCCGCAGGATCTCGTCCACGAGGTCCTGCGCATGTGGCAGCTTGCCGCGGTTCTCGAACCCCGTCGTGGCGTGATCCAGCTCCTCGATGCCGCGGTCGCGCTCCCCCCCTTCGATCAGGGCCTCGCCCAGCGCCTGGTGCGCCTCGGGATCGTCGGGATCGTCGGCCACCCGTGCTTCCAGCTCCTCGATCGTGGGCTGCGCGGGCGTCGCCTCGATGTTCGCGAAGACGAGCGACCCCCGGTCGTTCACCACGCCGTCGAGCCCCAGATCGATCGCGGCGGAGCGGCGCCCCGACGGGGTGATCGATGTGTCGGCCTCCGTCTGGATGAACGCCGCGGGCGAGTCGGCCGCGGGGGTCTCGTCGATCGCGAGCGGCTGATCGTCGACCTCGTGCGCCTCGTCGGTCGCCGCGGTATCAAAATCCGGCTCCAGCTCGAGCGGCGGGACCTCGACCACCGGCTTGCGGCCCGGCGGCGGCGCCGACGGCCGCTTCGGCACCACCGGCTTCACCTTGGCCGGCTCGGCGCGCGGCGGCTCGAACTTCGGCGCAGGCGATTTGGGTCCCGGCACCCGCGGCGGCGGGCCGACCGCGGGACGCGGGGCAGGCGCGGGCGCCGCCCCGGGAGCACCGGGCCGCTTCGGAGTCACCTTCGGGAGGGGCGGCGCGGGCAGCTCGATCTCCACGTCGAGCAGCGGCTCGAGCTCCTCGTCCACTTCGGGGGCGCCGGCGTCCTCCCGCACGGTCGGCTCGAGCTCCTTCATCGGTGCCACGTCATCGACGCTCACATCCTCCCGCAGCGAGGGAACGTCGGCCGGATCCACGCGCACATCGCCGAATTCGGCGCTCGTCGTCTCGAAGCCTTCCAGCGGATCGGAAGGCACGGTCGGCTCAAGCCCCTCCACCAGACTCGTGGATTCGATATCGAGCGACGGGTCCGGCTCGGCCGCCACGGGCTCGATCAACCCCTCCACTGGCTCCGGCTCGAGCTCGGGCTCGGGCTCCGGCTCCGCCACAGGCGGGGGCTTCGGCGGAGGCACCGTTCGCGCCGTATGCCCCCCTTTGGGCGCGGGCGGCTCGTCTACGTCGAGAAATACCAGGCTCGACGTCTTGTGCCTGCCAGATTTCGACGGGTCCGCGGAAGGCTCAGGCTTGGCCGGGGCCGCGGCAGTACTCGCCGGCCGCCGCTCCGGGGCCCCGTACATCCGCAGGTGCTCTTCCAGCAGCTCCCGCAGGTGAGCGCTCTCGGCCGAGATGTCGGCCAACTCCTTCAGCGCCGCGAAGGCCTGCTGGATCTTCCCCGACTTCTGCATCCGCTCGGCGTACTCGAGGAAGTTCTGCTTTGCCTCCCCCATGAACCCCTTGGCCGCATACAGCTTGGCGAGCTTGAGATAGGGCGTCTGTCGCGCCGGCGCGTTGCGCAGCACCTTGTTGCACATCGCGATGGCGTTGTTGTGGAAGCCCAGCTCGGCGTACTTGTCCACCGCCCGGTCGTAGTAGTCGGCCGCCTGGGCGGGCTCCTTGATCTTCAGATACAGGTCGCCGATGCGATTGAAGATGGAGAGGTCCGGGTTCGGTTCCCCCTCATCCTCCTGCGCCTTCAGCGCTTCGAGCCAGACCTCGATCGCGCCCCGGGGGTCCTTGGTCTCGAGGCTCCTCGCCTTTTCCTTCTGCTTCTCAAGCTTGGACATGGAACCCTAAACATACCGGCCCCGGGGAGGGCCGACAAGCGGAACCCCCTGTCCAGACGGCGGTTACGAGATTTGCACCCATCCAGTAGGCGACTTCACGCCAATCCGACACGCCGCACGAGACCAGGTCCGCCCGAAAACCTCGCGCGATCTGGCCCCGGTCCCCGGCGAGCCCCAGCGCCGCGGCAGCGTTCACTGTCACGGCCGTGACGACCTCGGCGTGCCGCAGGCCCAGCTGCGAGACTCCGAGCACCATGACCAGCGGCAGGCTCATCGTCGGCGACGACCCGGGGTTGAAGTCCGTGGCGAGCGCCACCGCAGCACCGGCCTCGACGAGCCGCCTGGCGGGCGCGTGTGTGTGCTTGCCCAGAAACGCGAGCGTGGCCGGGAGCAGGACCGCCACCGTATCGCTCGCCGCGAGGGCCCGAATCCCGGCCTCGGAGATGGCGGCGAGATGGTCGACGGACGTGGCGCCCAGGGCGGCGCCAAGCTCGGCGCCGCCCGAGCCCTCGAGCTCGTCGGCGTGCAGCTTCACGGCCAGGCCGTGCCGACGGGCGGCCTCGAGAATGGTGCGCGTCTGGGCGACATCGAACACACCCGGCTCGCAGAACACGTCGCACGCGACGGCCAACCGCTCCCGCGCCACCGTGGGAATCATGTGGTCGCATACGAGGCGGACATAGTCGGCACGCCGATCGCGGAACTCGGGGGGGACTTCGTGGGCTCCGAGGAACGTCGGGATCAGCGTCGCCGGCCCCGACGCCCCGGCGTCGCGGATCACGCGCAACTGCTTGAGCTCGGTGGCGGGATCGAGGCCGTAGCCCGATTTAACCTCGATCGTCGTGCTGCCGTGCGCCAGCAGCGTCGCCACGCGCGCGCGGGTGAGCGCCAGCAGGTCTTCCTCACGGCGCGCGCGGACGTCCCGCACCGACTGGAGAATGCCGCCACCCAACGCGGCGATGGTCTTGTAGTCTTCGCCCAGCGCGCGACGCTCCTGATCGTCGAGCCGGGGGGCACCGAACACCGCGTGCGTATGGCAGTCCACGAAGCCGGGGAACAGGACGCCGGCCACCTCCACAACGTCGATTGCGGATTGCGGAATGCGGAATGCGGAATGGACGTCGCGAGCCTCGTGCCGCGGTCCTACCCATGTCACGCGATCGCCGTCGACCAGCACGGCCGCATCGTGCAGCACTTCGACGTCGGCCAGCTCGCGCCCGCGGCGCGCGCGCGCCGGGCCGCGGCAGGTGACCACCTGCCGCGCTCCCACGAGGAGCGTGCTCAGTCCCCCGCCTCGCGCATCGGCAGGCGAATCCCGTGGCGGCGGGCGGTCTCGATGGCTGCGGGATAGCCGGCGTCCGCATGGCGCGCCACGCCGATCCCCGGGTCGTTGGTGAGCACGCGCTCGAGCCGCCGCCCCGCGGCGGCCGATCCATCCGCTACGCTCACCTGCCCCGCATGCAGCGAGTTCCCGATGCCCACGCCGCCGCCATGATGGAGCGACACCCAGCCCGCGCCCGACGCCGTGTTGAGCAACGCGTTGAGGATCGGCCAGTCCGCGATCGCGTCAGACCCGTCCCGCATCGCCTCGGTCTCCCGGAAGGGCGAGGCCACCGAGCCCGTGTCGAGGTGGTCGCGGCCGATCACGACCGGTGCGGCGATGTCTCCGCGCTTCACCAGGTCGTTCAACGCGCACCCAAAACGGGCGCGCTCCCCCTGCCCCAGCCAGCAGATGCGTGCGGGAAGTCCCTGGAACGCGACCCGCTCCCGGGCGAGCTCGATCCAGCGGCGCAGGTGGCGCTGCTCGGGAAAGAGCTCGAG
>QHTP01000351.1 GCA_003220855.1 Gemmatimonadota bacterium | reverse complement strand
GTCCTGGCCCACCAGCACTTCCGTGTGGAATCCGGCGCTGAACTTCGCGGGGTCGTACGGCTTGTCGAGCACCACGGCCAGCGCGTTCAGGGTGAACGTGTTTTGCTGCCGGTCGTACAGCCGGCCCACGATGGTGGTCCCGCCGACGCTGTGGCCGGAATACGAGTACGACCCCTCGGCGAAGCCCGTGAGCTTGAACCCCGCCAGCGTGGTCTCCAGGTGGTTTACCGGAGGCGCCGGCGGATCGGGCTGCTTCGCGGCCGCCGTGTCTTTGGGTGCCGAAGACGCGCCCTGGGCGCCCAGCACGCCAGGCGCGACCAGGAAAAGGGAGAACAGCGCGGCCCTCATGGTGTCGCCTCCTTCAGCGCCCGGCGCTGCACCGCGTCCGCAGTCACCGCCGTGACCGCGGCGGTGTCCACTTCGCCGGTGCGGATACGGATCACGCGCTCGAGCGGCTGCACGAAGATCTTGCCGTCGCCGACCTGACCGGTCCGGGCGGATGCGAGAATCGCCTTGATCGTCGGCTCCACGAACGGCTCCGACACCGCCATCTCGAGCCGCACTTTTTCACGGAATTCGAGCACCACGGTCCTGCCGCGATAGTGCTCCAGCATCTCGTGCTCGCCGCCGTGGCCACTCACCCGATTGATCGTGATCCCGGTGACGCCGGCCCGGAACAGGGCGGCCTTCACTTGCGGCAGCCGCTCGGGGCGGACCACCGCGGTGATGAGTTTCATCTGGTAGCTCCTCTGAAGTAGGGGCGCAGCATGCTGCGCCCCTACGGTTAGATCGCTTCGGGCTCCGGCTCGAGCTGCCCCGCCCCCAACGACACGGCGGCGGACTCGCTTAGAATCACCGCCGACGAGACTTCCGGCGTGTCGGGGTACGCCAACGCGCCCATCTCGGGCAGGTCGAGGCCGAGCTCTTCCACCTCGGCCGAGACACGATGGCCACCCACGACGAGGTCCGTCACCTTGTAGGCGGCGTACGCCATCGCACCGACGGCGACGAAGTTGGTGAGGCCGCCGACCAGCTGCGCGACGAACTGGCTCGCGTCGCCGTAGAACAGCCCGCGCACGGGGCCCGGGACGCCATTCCACCCGTCGCCGTACGTGCCGTCGGCCAGCAGGCCGAGCGAGAGAATGCCCCACAACCCGTTGACCCCGTGCACGGAGATCGCGCCCACGGGATCGTCGATGCGGAGTTTCCCGTCGATAAAGAACACCGCGACGCACACGAAGACACCGGCCACGCCGCCGATCAAGACCGCGGACGGAGCCGTGACGAAGGCGCACGGCGCGGTGATCGCGACCAGGCCCGCGAGCGTGCCGTTCGCCATCATCGAGGGGTCCGGCTTGCCAAACTTGCTCCACATGTAGAGCATCGCGACGACGCCTCCAGCTGCCCCAGCCAGCATGGTGTTGGTGGCGATCACACCGATGCGAAGATCGGACCCCGCCAGCGTCGACCCGGGGTTGAAGCCGAACCACCCGAAGCACAAGATGAACGTGCCGATGAGCGCCATGGGGAGGTTGTGACCCGGAATCGCGTTGGCGGTCCCGTCAGCGTTGTACTTGCCGCGCCGCGGCCCGAGCAGCCAGGCGCCGACCAGCGCGATCACACCGCCCGTCATGTGCACCACGGACGAGCCTGCGAAGTCGACGTGACCATGTCCGAGCCCGAGGTTCACGCCGAGCTGCGACAACCAGCCTCCGCCCCAGGTCCAGTTCGCGTAGATGGGATAGATGACCGCGCCGATGAAGAACACCGGCGCCGCGTACGCCACCCCCGTCAGGAAGAAGCCGGTGTGCCCGAACAACCCCCACGGCTTGCCGCCGATGGTGAGAGCGAACTCATTGTTCAGCTTGTCGAAGCCGCCCAGCGTCGCCATCGGCCCGATGCCGCCGGCCTGGAGCGCGAACCCGATCGCCCAGTACGCCAGCATTGCGATGCCGTACACCATGAAGTTCATGGCGAAGGTGTGGGCGGCGTTCTTGGCGCGCGTGAAGCCGGTCTCGACCATGGCGAAGCCGGCCTGCATGAACATCACGAGGAACCCCGCCACGAGGGTCCACACGAAATTGATGGCGACCGTGTTCGCCGCCGCGGCCGCGTTCGCGGCTTTCACCAGCGAGTCGACCGGCAGCGCGGCGGGCGCCGTCGGGATGCCTTGCGCCGCCAGAACCAGCGGGCAGGCCAACGCCATCAACAACCCAAGGCCGACCGAGCGCTTCATGCCCTCTCCCGTCATACGGTCTCCCAGTCAGGGGGTGGAACGGTGAAAGTCATGTACGACGTTTCGCGCAAAATATGCACGAATCGAGCTACACTACGCTACTACCCATTCGGATAGGTTAGCACGAGTGTATGATATAATGTGCAAAATATGCACATTTCTTGCGACACATGTCGCAACCGCGCCCCATGAGGAGGCCCCCCGTGGCTGATCCCGTCGCCCCCGTGTTGCTCGCCCTCGCCGCCATCCTGGCCGGCGCCAAGCTGGGCGGCGACCTGGCCGAGCGCATCGGTCAACCCGCCGTGCTGGGCGAGCTCGTGGCCGGCATCCTGCTCGGCAACCTCGACCTGGTCGGGGTACCCTGGTTCCGGGGAGTCGCCGCCGACCACACCATCGACGTGCTAGCCCGGCTCGGCGTGGTGCTGCTGCTGTTCGAGGTCGGGCTCGAGTCCACGGTGGCCGACATGCTGAAGGTCGGCGGCCGATCGTTGCTGGTCGCCGTGCTGGGCGTGGTGACCCCTTGGGTCCTCGGTTGGGGGGTGGGGGCCCTGCTCCTCCCCGACGCGAGC
The DNA here is from genome assembly GCA_003220855.1 of Gemmatimonadota bacterium. GTDB lineage: Bacteria > Gemmatimonadota > Gemmatimonadetes > Gemmatimonadales > GWC2-71-9 > AG41. The sequence continues at coordinate 2,055 of QHTP01000351.1, read as the reverse complement.
CCGTACGTGCACGCGTTTCTGGGTGCCACCCTCACGGCCACGAGCGTGGGGATCACGGCGCGCGTGCTCAAGGACCTGGGGCGCGCGCGGTCGCCCGAGGCCCGCATCATCCTCGGTGCCGCGGTGATCGACGACGTATTGGGACTCGTGATCCTCGCCGTGGTGGCGGGCGTGATCAGCGCAGCCGACCGGGGCAGCGGCCTCTCGTCTGGGGCGGTCGGTGTGATCCTGGCGAAGGCGCTGCTGTTTCTCGGCGGCGCTCTGGTGCTCGGCGTGGCCGTGTCGCCTCGCCTGTTCGCCCTCGCGGGGCGGCTGCGCGGATCGGGGTTGCTCCTCACTACCGCTCTCGTGTTCTGCTTCGTGCTCGCCTATGTCGCGTCCGCCGTGGGTCTCGCCGCGATCGTCGGCGCGTACGCCGCCGGTCTCGTGCTGGAAGAGGCTCATTACGTCGATCTCTCCCGGCAGGAGGAGCGCCGGCTCGAGGAGCTGGTCCGTCCCATCGGCACGCTGCTCGTGCCCGTCTTTTTCGTGCTGATGGGCATGCGCGTCGAGCTGCGGTCGTTCGCCCACCCCGACGTGCTCGGTCTCGCCCTCCTGTTGACGCTGGCCGCGATCGCTGGCAAACAGGCGTGTGCGCTGGGCGGACTCGGCGCCGCCCTGGACAAGCTCTCGATCGGTATCGGCATGATTCCCCGCGGCGAGGTCGGCCTCATCTTCGCAAACCTCGGCCTGAGCCTCACGCTGCACGGCGAGCGGATCATCAGCCCGGCGGTGTTCTCGGGGCTGGTGATCATGGTCGTCCTGACCACCCTGATCACACCGCCGGCCCTCAAGTGGAGCCTGGCGCGCGGAGCCTCATGAACGGCGCCCTCGACTTGCGCCGACTAGGCCGCCGCTTAAGTTTCGGCGTCCATCATGCCCACGCCCGCTTTCCGCAAGCGACTCCCGTGTCGGGCTCCTTGTGCCGCGCAGCAGATTAGGCCGGCGTCGGCGAGCGCGCGCGGGAGACGATCACTGTAGAGGGCTCGAGCCCTCGGGCGTAAAGAGACAGATCGGCCGCGACGCGCAGTCACCCGTCGCGGCCGATCGTGCTTTCAGGAGGTGGTGGTCGTCTCCGCGCTCGCCGGCGCCACCGACACGTTGCTCGCCGCAGCGGATGCCGCGGCGGACGGCGATCCGGGCGGGGCCGGCCCCGGCCTCGCCGCCCTGCTCGAGCGTCACGCGGGCATCGCCAGGCAGCTAGCGCTGGCGGACGCGAGGGACGCGCTCCTGGCGGAGCTCGAGACCGCGCGGCGTGAGATCGACCGCCTCCTCGGCCGGATCGCGCACGAGCCGGATCGGCGAGCGGCACTGCGGGATGAGGTCGCGTCATACGGAGAACTGCTCTCTGCCCCCCTCGTCACGGCGGCGCTGGCCAGCGCGGGGGTCGCGGCACGGCACGTCGACTCACGCCACTGTCTCACCACCGATGCGACACACGGCCGCGCCAACCCGCTCCTGCCCCTCACCATCGACCGCACGCGCGCGATTCTCACTCCACTCCTCGACGACGGCCTTGTCCCCGTGCTGGGCGGCTACATCGCGGCGACCGCCGACGGCGTCCCGACCACGCTTGGTCGAGGCGGGTCCGACTATTCCGCGACCCTGGTGGGCGCCGCGCTCGGCGCTGAGGAGATCCAAATCTGGACGGACGTGAGCGGCGTGCTCACCGCCGACCCGCGCGTCGTCCCTGACGCCCGGACCGTCCCGAGTCTCTCTTACGCTGAGGCCGCTGAGCTTGCGTACTTCGGGGCCAAGGTGCTGCATCCCAAGACGATCCAGCCAGCGATGGACCGTGACATCCCCGTCCGCATCTGCAACTCCCGCGCGCCCGGCGACGGGGGGACATTGGTGACCGCCCGGGGCACGGTGTGGCCCCGGGGAGTGAAAGCGATCGCTCACAAGTGTGGCATCACGATCCTGCAGATCACCTCCACCCGCATGCTGGGCGCGTACGGGTTCTTGCGCGCCCTGTTCGAGGTGTTCGATCGGCATCGGACGGCGGTGGACGTCGTG
>QHTP01000350.1 GCA_003220855.1 Gemmatimonadota bacterium | reverse complement strand
CCGGCACTACGCGCACGTGGACTGTCCGGGACACGCCGACTACGTGAAGAACATGATCACGGGGGCGGCGCAGATGGACGGGGCGATCCTGGTGGTGTCGGCGGTGGATGGGCCGATGCCGCAGACGCGGGAGCACATTCTGTTGGCGCGGCAGGTGAACGTGCCGGCGATCGTCGTGTTCCTGAACAAGTGCGACCTGGTGGACGATGCGGAGCTGCTGGACCTGGTGGAGCTGGAGGTGCGCGAGCTCCTGAGTAAGTACGAGTTCCCGGGCGACGACGTGCCGGTGATCCGGGGGTCGGCCCTGAAGGCGATTGCGGGGGACAAGGCGTGGGTGGGGAAGGTGGAGGAGCTGTTGGCGGCGCTGGACAAGAGCATTCCGGTGCCGAAGCGGGAGGTGGAGAAGCCGTTCCTGATGCCGGTGGAGGACGTGTTTTCGATCACGGGCCGGGGGACGGTGGCGACGGGGCGGATCGACCGGGGGAAGGTGAAGGTGGGGGAGGAAGTGGAGATGGTGGGGTTTGGGACGGACAAGAAGGTGGTGGTGACGGGGGTGGAGATGTTTCGGAAGCTGTTGGACGAGGGGCAGGCGGGGGACAACGTGGGGCTGTTGCTGCGGGGGGTGGAGAAGCACGAGGTGGAGCGGGGGATGGTGCTGGCGAAGCCGAAGAGCATCACGCCGCACACGCAGTTTGAGAGCGAAGTGTACGTATTGACGAAGGACGAGGGGGGCCGGCACACGCCGTTTTTCAAGGGGTATCGGCCGCAGTTTTACCTGCGGACGACGGACGTGACGGGGACGGTGGAGCTGCCGGCGGGGGTGGAGATGGTGATGCCGGGGGACAACACGAAGATGACGATCGAGCTGATCACGCCGATTGCGATGGAGGAGCAGCTGCGGTTCGCGATCCGCGAAGGCGGCCGCACCGTGGGCGCCGGCGTGGTCACCAAGATCCTGAAGTAGCGAGGGCCCTTATGGCTGGCAGAATCCGCATCCGTCTCAAAGCCTTCGACCACGCCCTGATCGACCAGGCCGCGGCCGACATCGTGCGCACCGCGGAGAAGACGGGCGCGCAGGTCTCGGGGCCGATCCCGCTGCCGACCAAGCGACAGCTGTGGACCGTGCTCCGCAGCCCGCACATCGACAAGAAGAGCCGCGAGCAGTTCGAGCTGAAGACGCACAAGCGGCTGATCGACATCCTCGATTCGCGCTCCCAGACGATCGACGCGTTGACCAAGCTCGATCTCCCGGCCGGCGTGGACGTGGAGATCAAGGTACAGTAGCGCGATGACCGGACTCATCGGCCGGAAGCTCGGCATGACGCGCGTGTTCGACGCCGAGGGCGCGCACGTGCCCGTCACGGTCATCGAAGCGGGTCCGTGCCCGGTGGTGCAGGTCGCGGGCACCCAGATCCAGCTCGGCTTCGGCATCAAGAAGCCGAAGCGCACGGCCAAGGCCCTGGCCGGCCACGTGAAGAAGGCCGGTCTGGAGACGGCGCCGCGCGTGCTGCAGAGCTTCGTGCTCCCCGCGGAGGGCGAGGCGCCCAAGCCGGGCGAGAGCGTGACCGTGGCGATCTTCGCCGCGGGCGACCGTGTGAAGATCACGGGCGTGACCAAGGGCCGCGGGTTCCAGGGCGTGGTGCACCGCCATCACTTCGGCGGCGGCCCCGAGACTCACGGCAACACCCGGCACCGCAAGCCCGGCTCGATCGCGCCCGGCACGGACCCGTCCCGCATCATCAAAGGCAAGCGGATGCCCGGCCACATGGGAGCGCGGCGTTTTACGGAGCTCGGCCTCCGCGTGGTGAAGGTGGACGCCGAGCGCAACTTGCTGTTCGTGCGGGGTTCGGTACCCGGGCCATTCAACGGGCTCGTCACGGTGCGCAAGCAAGCAGGCCGGAGCCGCCATGATTGAGGCCCCGCACTATTCCGCTGCCGGCGCGAAGAAGAAGGCGGTGCGGCTGCCCGCCGCGCTGTTCGACGGCACGGTGAACGAGCACCTGCTGCACCGTGCCGTGATCACCTACCTCGCGAACCAGCGCCAGGGGACGCACGACACGCGGACCCGGAGCGAGGTCTCGGGCGGGAACCAGAAGCCCTGGCGCCAGAAGGGCACCGGCCGGGCGCGGCAGGGCTCGACCCGCGCGCCTCACTGGCGGCACGGCGGCATCGTGTTCGGCCCGCACCCGCGCAGCTACCGCTTGGGAATCCCCAAGAAGATGCGCCAGCTCGCGAAGAAATCGGCCCTGAACGCCCGGGCGCGCGAGGGTGCGCTGTTCGTGGTGGACGCGCTCGAGTACGAGAAGCCGAAAACCAAGACGTTGGCGGAGCTGCTCGCCAAGCTGGGCGTGGCGGAGAAGAAGGTGCTGGTGGTGACGGCCGGCGCGGCGCACGCGCACAACGTCTATCTGTCGGGTCGCAACCTGCCGAAGGTGCACGTGATGCGGTTCGCCGATGCCACGGCGTATGAGATCCTGTGGGCGGATGCGGTGGTCGCCGAGCTGCCGGCACTGGGAGGGGGCGCCGCGACCGAGAAGGCGGAGGCCGAGGATGCCTGAGCAGCACCATTTGATCGTGGGGCCGGTCATCACCGAGAAAACGTCGGCGGCGTTTCAGGCTCGCAAGGAGTACGCGTTTCGGGTGCAGTCGCAGGCCACCAAGCCGCAGATCCGCGCGGCCATCGAGGCGCTGTTCGACGTGACCGTGACGGACGTGCGGACGCTGGTAATGCGCGCCAAGCGGAAGAGCTACGGTCGCTACGTGGGCCGGCGGCCGGCGTGGAAGAAGGCGATCGTGACCCTCAAAGAGGGCGACGCGATCCAAGTGTTCGAGGGCTGACATGGGCATTCGACAGTTCAAGCCGGTGACGCCGGCGACGCGGTTCCGCTCGGTGTCGGACTTCGGGGAGATCACGAAGACGACGCCGGAGAAGTCGCTGCTCGAGCCGAAGCGTGGCACCGGTGGCCGCAACAACAAAGGCCACATCACGTCCCGGTATCGGGGCGGCGGTCACAAGCGGCAGTATCGCCGCATCGACTTCCGGCGCGAGAAGTTCGGCGTGCCGGCCAAGGTGGCGGCGATCGAGTACGACCCGAACCGGACGGCGCGCATCGCGCTGCTGTTCTACGCGGACGGCGAGAAGCGCTACATCCTCGCTCCCAAGGGCCTTGTCGTGGGCGACACGGTGGTCTCAGGGCCGGGCTCGGACATCCGCGTCGGGAACACCATGCCGTTGTTCGAGATCCCGCTGGGCACCACGGTGCACAGTGTGGAGCTCAAGATCGGGCGCGGCGGCCAGCTGGCGCGCTCGGCGGGCGCCTCGGTGCAGCTCATGGCGAAGGACGGCGACATGGCCACGCTACGCCTGCCTTCGGGCGAGATGCGGCTGGTGCGGGCAAACTGCCGCGCCACCGTGGGCACGCTCGGCAACGCCGAGCACCAGAACGTGAAGGTGGGCAAGGCCGGGCGCAAGCGGCACATGGGGGTGCGCCCGCAGACGCGCGGCACCGCGATGAACCCGGTCGATCATCCGCACGGCGGCGGGGAGGGATCGACCACCCCCGGCCGCCATCCCGTGACCCCGTGGGGGGTGCCCACGCTCGGCTACCGCACGCGCAAGCGGAACAAGCCCTCCGACGCGCTCATCGTGCGCGGCCGTCGCCGCGGGAAGGGCAAGCAGCGATGAGCCGCTCGAGCAAGAAGGGCCCCTGGGTGGAAGCGCGCTTGATGGCCCGAATCGAGGCCCTCAACGCG
>QHTP01000121.1 GCA_003220855.1 Gemmatimonadota bacterium | reverse complement strand
CCGCCGCTTCGCGGAAGTGGAAGGGGACGAACACCTGCCCCCGCGCGACGCGCTCCGAAATGCGGCACGAGCTCACCATCGCATTGCGGCGCGACGTGAGCCGCACCAGATCACCGTCCTCCAGGCCCAGCTGGGCGGCATCGTCCGGGTGAATCTCGACGACGGGCGTCGGCTCCCGCTGATCGAGCCCCGAGGCGCGCCGGGTCATCGTGCCGGTGTGCCAGTGGTACAGCTGCCGGCCGGTATTCATGACGAACGAGTACTCTTCGTCGGGCAGCTCGACGGGAGGGGCGTACTCGACGGGCACGAGCGTGCCCTTGCCGTCGGCGGTCGGGAAGCGCTCGTCGAACAAGAACGCGGTGCCCGCGTGCGCGGGCGTCGGCACCGGGTACTGCAGACCCGCTCCCTCGAGCCGCGGGTACGTCACCCCTCTCCAAGACGGCGTCACCGTGACGATCTCGCCCATGACGGCTTCCGCCGTCGGGAACGTGGTCGCCAAGCCCAGGCGGTTGGACAGCTCGATCAGGATGTCGAGATCGCGGCGCGCGTCGCCTGGAGGGTCCACCGCCCGGTGCGCCAGCTGGACCCGTCGCTCCGTGTTCACGAAGGTGCCGGTTTTCTCCGCGAAGCTCGAGCCGGGGAGTACCACGTCGGCGTAGCGCGCAGTCTCCGTGAGGAACAGGTCGTGCACGACCAGGAATTCGAGCTCGCGGAACCAGTGCTCGGCGTGCGCGATGTCGGGATCGGAGATGATGGGGTTCTCACCCATGATGTACATCCCGCGAACCCCGCTCTCCTCTTTCACGATCTCCGTGACCATGAGCCCCTCCTTGAGCGAGAGAGACTCCTCGGGCACGCCCCACGCCTTGGCGTATTCCGCCCTGATGCCCTGATCCTTCACGGAGCGGTAATCGGTGTACACGAAGGGGATCGCCCCGACGTCCGAAGCGCCCTGCACGTTGTTCTGGCCGCGCACGGGCATCATCGCCGCGCCCCAGCGACCGATCATGCCGCAGCCGAGCATCAGGTTGAGGAGCGAGGTGACGAGGTCGGTGCCGTTGGCGTGTTGGGTGAGGCCCATCGCCCACAGGGTGCTGGTGTTGGGCCCGCGCGCGTAGATCTCGGCTGCCTCGCGGATGCGGTCGGCCGGCACGCCGGTGATCTTCGCCGCCACCTCGGGCGTCATGGCCCGCACCGCCTCGCGCACTTTGTCGAACCCGTGCGTCCGCCCCGCGATGAACTCCTTGGCGTCGAGCCCGCTCGTGATCACGTGGTTGAGCATCGCGTTGAACAGCGCCACGTCGGTGCCGGGCTGCATCTGGAGGTGAACGTCGGCCCGCGCGGCGAGCTCGGTCTTGCGTGGATCGGCCACGATGAGCGTCGCGCCCCGCTCGTGGGCGCGCTTGATCGCCGCCCCGAAGACGGGGTGCGACTCCGTGGTGTTCGCCCCCGCGATGAAGATGACGTCCGCCGCGTGCTCCACCTCGCGCATCGAGCCCGAAGCCGCGGAGGTGTTCAGGGCTCGCTGCATCGCCGCCACCGAGGTCGAGTGGCACAGGCGGGTGCAGTGATCGATGTTGTTGGTCCCGAGCGCGGCACGGAACAGCCGCATGAGGAGGTAGTTCTCCTCGTTCGAGCACTTGGCCGACGAGAAGCACGCGAGGGCGTCGCCGCCGCGCTGGCGCTTGATGCGCATCAGCTCCTGGGCCGTGAGCTCCATCGCCTCGTCCCAGGTGGCCTCGCGGAAGGGCTCATACCAGGCAGGCGGCGTCGCCACGCGGTCGCGAGTGTCCAGGTCCAGCCGCTCGAGCAGCGGCAGATCGCGCACGGCCTTGCCAACGGCGCGCGGTGGTCCTGCCGGCTTCGCGTTCCGGCCCTCCCCCTCGATCGTTTGCCACGGACCGCCGCGACGCTCCACGCCCGTCGGTCCGCGCCACACCCAGTGGCCGCTCTCCTTGTGCCAGCCCCGCCGGATCAGCGGCCTGGTGAGTCGGTCGTGATGTTGGGGGAAATCGTAGCCGAACCGGCCCTTCACGCACGTCGAGCCCTGGTTCGGGGTGTCGAGCTCGATGTCGGGTGAGGTGACGCGCATGATCTTGTCGCCCGCGACGTGCAGGTCCACCTGACACCCGACGCCGCAGTAGGGGCACACCGAGCGGACGGTGCGCTCCGGCTGGCGGATTTGCTCCGGGGCGAACCGCTCCTGCGGCATCACCTCGAAAATGGCGCCGGTGGGGCACACCCGGACGCACTCACCGCACCAGGTACATCCCGCCTTGTCGGGATCGCCGTCCGCGCCTACGATGATTTCCGCGTGCTCGCCCCGCTGCGCCACGTCCAGCACGCCGACCACCTGGATGTCCTCGCACGCGCGGACGCAGCGTGTGCAGAGGATGCAGGTGCTCATGTCGTGCCGGATCATCGGGTCGCCGGGGCGCTCGTCGCCATGGCGCAGCGCCAAGTCCCGCGCCCCGAGCGCGGTGGGCGCGACGCCGTAGCGCACCACGTAGCGCTCGAACTCGCTGCGGGGCGCGGCGCGGCCGCCGTCTAGCAGGTGATCTCCGGGATAGCGCTCGAGCAAGAGGCGGAGCACCCCCTTGCGGTTCTCGACCGCAGCACGGGATTCGGTGTGCACCACCATCCCGTCCGCCACCTTGGTCGCACAGGCCGGCAGCAGCTTCGCCTGGCCCTCGACCGAGACGAGGCAGATCCGGCAGTTGCCGACAATCGGCAGCTTGGGATACCAGCACAGGGTAGGGATGTCGACGATCCCAGCGGCGCGGGCGGCGTCGAGGATCGTCTGCTCCGGGTCGGCCGTGACCCGGTGACCGTTGACGGTGAGCGTGGCCATCGGGGCTAAGGTTACCCGCCCTAGCGGCCGGCTACCAGCCGTCTGGGCCTGAAACAGCACGGGCCGGCGGGGAGGCCGGCCCGGGGATGCTCAGTCGAGGTGTTCGGGGAGGTGGCGGTGCGTGTGGTCGCCCGCTTCACCTTCGTCCGTGAACCAGCAGTAGGCCCAGATCTTCGCGGGGCGCAGGATCCGCCGGCCCGCCCGCAGGATGATGCCGATTGGCTCGTCGTCGAGGACGAGAGGCAAGCTTGTCATGACCGTTCCACGTTGCAGGTTACACGTTGCACGAGGCAAAGGGCTTGCCGCTGGCCCTTTCGTGCAACTTGGCGTCCTGCAACGTGTAAGGTGCGGGGTGGTACGGCGGGTTGGTCACTCCGACACGTGTAAGGCCGTGTCCAGTTGACGCTCGGGCTTGGTCGCCGTGAAGCCGGCGCCCGCCTTGATACGACGGCGCCGCACGATCTCCCAGCCTCTGTATTGCGCCTGCAGCGCTTCCGAGGCGAGCGGAATGACCTCGCTGGCCGTGGGGCTGGGCAGGACCACGTGTACGCCGCCCGGGCGGGTGCGCGACTGGAGCTCCGCCACGAGCCCGTTGCGATCGCGCGCTCGCGCGTGCGCGAGGGCGGCGGGATCGATCACCACGACGCTGGGCGCCACGTCCGGAAACCAGCCGCCGAACGTGACGACGAGGGCTTGCAAGCGCCCGGCCAGCTGCTCGGTGACGGCCCGGCTCTCGGCACCCTCGATCGCGGCCAGGTCCTGGTCGAGTAGGAACACCTCCGCGTCGTGGGCCGCGATGAACAGGGCGGCGGGGAGCGCTGCCGCGCCGATCACCACGCCGACGTCACCGGGCTCGAGGCGGCGCACCGAGCTCACGAGCGGTCCGTCCGGCTCGAGGCCCCAGTGCGTGGGCGCCCGCTGCGCGGCCCGCAGGGCGCGGTGTTTCTGACGCCAGCGCGGGAACGCGGGGAGCCGCAGCCGGCGCGCGATGATGCGGTCCACGTGCTCGAGCAGCAGCACCTCGGTGAGCAGATACTGCCCCGCCGCACTCTCTTCCAGCTCGCGGACGGCTTCGTCCCCGATCTCGAGCAGCTCCTCGCGGGCCAGGGTGTTCTTGTATTCCTCGATGCGCTGCAGCAGGAACTCGTGGTACTCCTGCTTGAGGGAGCGCGGCGGCCGGCGCGCCGTGGGCGACTGGTGCTCCCCGGACAGGCTCAGCATGGCTCCACGTGCACGGTGACCTCGTGCAGCCGCAGGTCGCGCTTGAGCCGCTCTTCCACCTGGTCGGCGATCGCGTGGGCGGACTCGACGTCCGCGTGGCGATCGACGCACACCGTGACCTCGGCGTAGCGCAGGTCGGAGGGACCGCGTGACCGGATGCTGTAGGCGCTCTTCACGCCGGGGACCGCCTGGGCGGCGTCCTGGATGTCGCGTGTGGGAATGGCGCGCTCGTCCACCAGTACCGGCACGGTGCGCGCCAGGATGCGGTAGGCCACGAAGACGATCACCAGCGCCACGACGATCGCGACCGCCGAGTCCGCCCACCACCATCCCTGGCGCATGAGCAGGACACTCACCACGACGCCGACCGTGACGAAGACGTCGGCGCGCGTATGCGCCGCGTCGGCCACCAGCAGCTCGCTGCCGAGCTCGGTGCCGCGGCGGTGCTCGTACCAGGTGATCAGCACGTTCACGCCGAGCGTGAGCACGAGCAGCGCCAGCTGCCAGTCGCTCACGTCGACGCGATGGGTGCCGCTCACGAGATGGTTGACCCCCCCCCGCACCAGCTCGAAGCAGGTGATCGACAGGAATCCGACGATGGCGAGCGCGCCGAGCGTCTCGAACTTGCCGTGGCCATAGGGGTGGTCCTCATCGGGCTCCTTGGCTGCCACGCGAATCACGATCAGCGCGAGCACGTTGTTCAGCGCGTCCACACAGGAATCCACCGCGCCACCGAGGATGGCGAGCGACCCGGACGCGAATCCCACCCAGAGCTTCACCCCCACGACCGCCAGGTTGGCGAACAGGAGGCCGATGAACACTCGGCGGACGAGGGTGGACGCCGGCATGGACAGGAATGCAAGGTTGTAACGGACAGCGGTTTAGTCAACGGGGAGCTAGTCTACGGCTCGCAGGAGAGCACCCTTCAAGTAGCCCGTCTCCGGGACGTTGACGAGCTCCGGGTGGTCTCGCCCCGCGCCCGTGACGGCGAGGAGCTGGAGGCGGGTCCCTGAGTCCCGGGCCGCGTCGGCCACCATCTCGAGGAAGACCGACCGGTTCACGTGGTAGGAGCAGGAGCACGTGAACAGCACACCGCCCGTCGCCAGCAGCCGCATGGCGCGCAGGTTGATCTCCTTGTAGCCGGCGAGGGCGCGCACCAGGCTCTGCTTGGACTTGGCGAACGCGGGCGGATCGAGCACCACGGTGTCGAAGCGCTCGTCGCGGCGCTCCAGCTCGCGCAGCACGTCGAACGCGTTGGCCTCGCGCCAGGTGATGTTGGTGAGTCCATTGAGGATCGCGTTCTCTTGTCCCCGGGCGAGCGCCTCCGCGCTCGAGTCGATCGCCACCACCCCGATCGCCCGGCGCGCGAGGTGCAGCGCGAACGAGCCGTGGTAGGTGAACAGGTCGAGCGCCCGGCCCGGGCCCGCGTGCTCGCCCACCAGCACGCGGTTCTCCCGCTGGTCGAGGAACGCCCCGGTTTTCTGTCCGTCGTGGGGGGCGGCGCGATACCGGATCCCGTGCTCCTCCACCTCGACGGTGGCCGGCACCACCCCCGCGGCGGCGACGACCTCGAGTGGCAGGCCTTCGTGGCGCCGGATCGCGGAGTCGTTGCGCAGCAGGATCCCGTCCGGCGTGAGCGCCGCCCCGATCCCCGCCAGCACGTCGTCCCGGACCTGCTCGAGACCGGCCGAGAGCAGCTGCGCCACGACATACGGGCCATAACGGTCCACGACGAGGGACGGGAGCCCATCCCCCTCGGCGTGGACGACGCGGTACGCCGTGGCGGCGACTCCTTCGCGGCGGGCGGCAGCGCTTGCGACGCTCCGCTGCCACCAGGTTGCATCAACCGGCTCGCGGCCGCGCGTGAGCAGGCGCAGCCGGATCTCCGACTTGGGGGAGTACAGCGCCTGGCCGAGGTGGCGGCCGCGGCGGTCGGTGACGGCGACGATCCCCGGTGCATCGCCCGGCTCGTCGTACAGGTCGGTGCGATAGATCCAGGGATGGCCCGCCTGCCAGCGCGCGGCGCCCTTGGCCGACACAATGACCGTTGCTTGCCGGAGTGCCGCACCGCCCGTCATTGCGGTCGATCCGGGCGCAGCTTGGCCGCGTCGCGCAGGTACATATGTTTCAGCTCACGCTGCGGCTTGGCAGTGTAGAAGTGGAGCAGCACGCGGATGCAGCGCGGCAGGCCGTCCGGGACTGCCACCTCTGCGGTTCCGAGCAGCGGCACGTCGCTCCACCCCAGCACCCGAGCGGCGCGCGCCGGGTACTCGGCGGTCAGGTCGGGAGACGAGGTGAAGATCGCGCTCTCGACGTCGCCGGGTCGAAAGCCGTTGGCCTCCTGGAGCGCGCGCAGTAGCTCGGCCGTCGCGTTCAGGATCGCTTCGCGCGTGTTCGCCGCCGCCGTGGTGGCGCCGCGCAGTCCACGCAGAGTTTTGGTCATGGCGCTCGCCGATCAGTTGCGCTTGATGGTGCTCACGGACGCCGCGCTCCTCAAGGGGCGCGACCCCGTGGCAGAGTGCCGCCAGGCCGCGCGCGGCGGGGCGACCATGATCCAGGTGCGACTCAAAGGCGCGCCCCCGCGCGAGGTCGCGGCGCTCACGCGTTCCCTGGTGGGCGCCCTCGCCATCCCGGTGATCGTCAACGATCGCGTCGATGTGGCGCTTGCCGCCGGGGCGGCCGGCGCACACCTTGGCCAGGAGGACCTGCCGCTCGACCGCGTCCGGCCCCATGTCCCCGCTCCTCCCGCCTTCCTGCTCGGCATCTCCGTCGGCACGCCCGCCGAGGCGGAGCGGGTGCGCGGCTGGCCGGCCGACTACTGGAGCGTCGGGCCGTGCTTCGCCACGGGAACCAAGCCGGACGCCGGCCCGCCGCTCGGGGCCGAGGGGTTCGCCCGACTGGCCGGCCTGGCCCCGGCCGGCACGCCGGTGATCGCGATCGGCGGCATCAGCGCGGCGAACGCCGCGGCGGTCGCGCGCGCCGGCGCCGCCGGCATCGCGGTGATCGGCGCGGTGTGGGGCGCTAGTGAGCCGGCGGGTGCGGCGCGCGCGCTGCGCGCTTCATTTCCTTGACCCGCCGGATCGCGGCGAGATGCTCCCCGTACGTCGCGGAGAAGATGTGCTTGCCGTCCGTTTGCGCGACGAAGTACAGGAACGGCACATCGGCGGGGTAAAGCGCCGCGGCCAGGCTGGCGCGCCCCGGCTGCGAGATCGGCCCGGGCGGCAGGCCGACGTGGAGATACGTGTTGTACGAGGAGCGCACGGCGAGGTTCTTGTCCCACACGCGCTTCAGGCGCCGGCCATAGGCGTAGCTCACGGTCGGGTCGGCCTCTAGCCGCATGCCCCGCTTGAGCCGATTCTGGTACACCGCGGAGATGAACGGCCGGTCGGGGTCGTAGCG
>QHTP01000120.1 GCA_003220855.1 Gemmatimonadota bacterium | reverse complement strand
CGGCTCCCCGCGAACTTGACAGCGATCCGCTCCGGGCGCCGGCTCCCCTCCTCCCCCACCAGCACGTGCTTGTTGGTGACGAGGGTGCCCTGCGAGTCCACCGCGAACGCGGTGCCGGAGACGATCTCCCGCTCGGAGAACGCGACGGCGAGCAGGGCCACGGCGTCCTGGTTTGCGAGCGAGATAGCGCGGTAGTCGACGGCCGCCGCCCCGGCCAGCCCGCGCTGCCGGGCCTCGGCGGAGTCGAGGGTCGTGCGCAGCCGGGCGACGGTCCCCCCATTGTGCGCCGAGCTCGCCGCCGCGAGCTCGCCCCGGAGCCGCGCCACCTCCGCCTGCGACTGCCGCAACGCGTCCTGCAGGCTCGCGAGCTGCGATTGGAACCGCGCGAGTGCGGCCGTCTCGCGGGCATTGTTCCGCTGGACCCAGCCGAAGGCCGCGAGCGCCGCGCCGAGCAGGGCAATCAGGACCTTGGTGGTGCGGCGCAGGTGGAGCGTCTGGCGTGCTACCTCCGCGGCGATCCGCACCGCCGTACTGGACGCCCTCGCCCGAGGGTACGACGCGCGGGGCGAGGACATGCGTTCCGCTGCCTGACGCACCGCGTCGGACACCGCGTCGTCGCCGGGCTCCCCGGCGACCACGTGGAATTCCACGGCCGGCCCGTTCTGCCCGAATGCGATCACGTCGCCGTCCCTCAGGGTAACGTCGCCCGCGATGTGCGTGCCGTTGACGAACGTGCCGTTGGTGCTGCCCAGGTCGCGGAGTAGGAAGCTCTCGCCGTGACGGACGATGCGGGCGTGGCGGGCGGAGACGTCCAGATCGCGATCCGTATCGAAGCGTACGTCGGAGAGGGGATGACGGCCCAGAACGATGTAGGACTTGCGGAAGATCTCGACCTGCCCGACGCGTGCGCCCGAGAGGAACGTGAACCGGGCGTTCACGGGCTCCGCTTGACCAGGTAGAGCGCGACTGCCGCGGCGAGCGCGGCGAGCCCGAGCGCGACCAGACGCCAGCGCGCCCGTGCCGTGGGCTCCGGCGGGCGGCTTCCCTTGTACACGGGCACCGGCTCGGTGCTGGTCTCGGTGTCAATGAGGGGATACACCCGGTGCCCAACCTCCGCGCTCGCCTCCGGCGGTCGCAACCCTTCGCCGTCGAAGCGCGCCAGGATGACGGTGATGTTGTCGGGTCCGCCGCGCTCGTTCGCGAGCGCGATCAGCCGGTCGCACGCCGCCTGCAGGTCCCGTTCGCGCGTGGCGATCTCGGCGATCTCCTCTTTCTTGACGGAGCCGGAGAGCCCGTCGGAGCAGAGCACGAGCATGTCGCCCCGGCGGACCTCTTGATGCGTGAGATCCACCTTCACGCGCGCGTCGGGCCCGAGCGCCTGGAGGATGATGTTGCGACGCTCGCTCTTCGCGGCTTCCTCCTCAGTCAGCTCACCCGCCTCGACCAGGCGCTGCATCAGAGATTGGTCCTTGGTGAGCTGGACGGCCTGGCCCTGACGGATGAGGTAGGCGCGGCTGTCACCCACCTGGCTGAGGAAAAAGTGGTCGCCGAGCACCCCGACGGCGGTCGTCGTCGTTCCCATGCCCCGGACCTCGGGGTGCGCCGCGGCGTACGAGTGGATCTGACGGTTCGCCGCTTCCACCGCTTCCCGCAGCCGGTACGCGAACCGCTGCGGTGTCAGGTCGCGCTCGCTCCCCCAGGCGTTGAGCATCTGCCCGTAGATCGCCTCGGTCGCCATCGCGCTGGCCACCTCGCCCGCCGCGGCGCCGCCCATGCCGTCGGCGACCACGAACAGCGAGCCGCGCTCGCCGACCTCGTGTGTGCGGACCGCCGGCTTGAGCGAGGCGTCGCGCCGCGTCAGGTCCGCGACGAGAAAGTGGTCCTCGTTGTGATCGCGCGTGCGGCCCAGGTCGGTCTTCGCGAAGACCTCGACCTTGATGGCTTTGGAGGGAGAGCGTCCGAACAAGGTCAGCGTCCGCACTGGGCGGCGATCTTGGGGTAGACCGTGTCGGCCGGCTGGAGCTCGGCCGCCTTCTGAATCCATTCACAGCCGTGAGCACGATCGTTCATCTGCGCGAGGGCCATGCCGAAGACGAACGCGGCGTACGCCTTGTCCTCTCGAGTGATCCCGGGAGCGTTGAACAGGTGCATCGCGGAGTCGCCTATCCAGCGAGCGGTCTTGGGCATCAGCTGGTAGAGATACAGGTTGTCGAGCAGCTCACGGGCGCGGCTCACGTCGATGTTCGTCTTCACTGCGATGGGCCGCTTCACCACGCGGCGTGGCGGGGAACTCGCGGGGACCGGCGAGGGCGGAGCGGTCGAGTCGCGCGCCGGGATGACCGCGACGCGAGGCGTCGTGTCGGGGTGCGCGCTGGTGTCCACTGCCTTCCCGCCGCCGCGTAACGCCAGGGCCGCCCCCACCGCTGCGAGGATGACCACGGCGCCGGCCAGGATCGGCACCAGCCGGCGGTTCCGCCGCGGTGGCGGCCTCCGGGCCGAGGGCATGGCTACCGACCGGCGCAACAGCTCCGTCCTGGCGTCGAACTCCGAGTCTCGGCGGGTCGGTGGGACCGGACTCAACCGCGCTCCCCGCTGCAGACCGAGCACCGCGGCCACGTCGTTCGCGAACTTGACCGTCGACTGATAGCGGTCGGCCGGGCTGCGCGTGAGGGCGGTGTCGAGCGTCGCCTGCAGGCCCGGCGGGAAGCGCAGATCGGGGCGCACGTCGGCGAGCGTGGCGGGCTCGTCGGTCAGGCGCTGGACCATGGTGTCCTGCGCGGTCGTGCCCGCAAAGGGCAGCTCGCCGGCGAGCATCTTGAAGAACACGAGGGCGAGTGCGTACAGGTCGCTGCGGCCGTCGACCGGGTCCCCCGCCAGCTGCTCGGGACTCATGAACTCGGGCGTCCCGACGACCAGACCGGTCTTCGTGACCTTCTGCGTGTCGCGCCCGCCCACCGCTTTCGCGATCCCGAAATCGACGACCTTGACGACGTCCGTGCCGTCGCGGCCCCGCGACAGCATGACATTGTCGGGCTTCAGGTCGCGGTGCACGATGCCGAGGTCGTGCGCCGCCTGGAGGGCGTCCGCCACCTGGAGGAAGATCGCGCCCGCCCGCGCGACCGGCAGCTCGCCCTCGCGCGCGAGCAGCTCGGTGAGCGGTTCGCCCTCGACGAACTCCATGGCGAGGTAGATGATCCCCTCGGGGGTCTCGCCGAAGTCGTAGACGGCGCAGACATTGGGATGGCTGATGCGGCTGGCATTTGCCGCCTCCCGATTGAAGCGCGCCACGGCGTCGGGGTCGTGCACCATCGACGGGCTCATCACCTTGATGGCGCTCTTGCGCCCCATCTTCACGTGCTCGGCCAGGTACACCTGCCCCATGCCCCCCTCGCCGAGTTTCCGGACCACGTGGTAGCGGTCGGCCAGCACCTGCCCGACGAGGTCGGTCCCGGGCGACGACGAGCGCAGCGTCTGCCCGTCGTTCGGGCAGAAGCGAACCTCGTCGGTGTATTCGGTCGAACAGACGGGACAGACTTTCACGCGGAGAGCTCGACGCGCAGGAGCTTGTCGCCCACCAGGATGCGCGAGTTGTGGCGCAGCGGCATGTCCCCGCGCGCGGCCAGGGCGACGCCGTTCCGGCTGTCGGCGTCGACCACCACGAAGTCCGCGTCCTCGGAGCGAACCACCGCGTGCCGCGCACTCATCGAGGGGTCGTACGGGAAGATCCAGTCACCCTGCTCGCGGCCGATCATCACGTCGCGGCCGGGAGAGAGCTGGATCACGTCGCGCGCGCTGCCGTCGGAGCGCAGCTGCGTCAGGCTCGCGATGTCGGCGCTCGGGATCAGGCTGCCCATGCGCCGGGTGGCGTCGGCGTCGGGGGGATGCGGACCCGGATAGCCCAACCGCCGGAATCGGATCACCTGCGAGCCGATGAGCAGCAGATCGCCGTCGAGCAGCCGGTGAGGCGCCTCGAGGAACACCCAGGTGCCGTTGCGGCTGCCCAGGTCGCGGACCACGAGCGTGTCTTCCTCCCAGGAGATCTTGGCGTGCAGCGGAGACAGGAACACGTCGTCCGGAAACCGGATGTCGCCGTCCTGCCGTCCGATGGTCGTGTCGGGTCCGGCGCGCTCGAAGCGCTGCGTGGGGGTTCCCGCGTCGTCGAGCAGCACGAGCGTGATGGTGCCCGCCGTGCGCGGAGCGCCGGGAGAAACGCGGCGCGGCAAGCCGGCATCGCCGACGGGTGCGCCGCACGTGGCGCAGAACCGAGTGGCGGTTCCGACCGGGGAGCCGCAGCGCGCGCAGCTCGGACCGGAGCCGGGAGCGCTCAGACGGCGGCCGCAGTGCGGGCAGAACGGCCGCGCCCGGGTGGCCCGGGCGCCGCAGAAGGGGCAGGTGAGCGACTCACCCGCGGCGACGCCGACGGCCGCCGCGAGGGGGCGCGTCCCCGGAATCGCGGTCACCTCGCCTTTCAGTCCCGCGGACCCGTCCATCGGTTTGCCGCAATCCATGCAAACTCGAGCGCCGGGCTCATTGTCGCGGCCGCAGTAGGTGCAAGCGGTCACAGGCGGAGGTACCCCACAAGGCGCACAAGTTACGGAATGCCAATCTATTCGGCAAATTGGCGGGTCGAAAGGGCCGATGCTACCTTGTCGCGCCTGTGCGATCGGTCGGCGTGGTCCTCGCGAGCGTCGTGGCCGGATGCGCGGTCTCGCGCGCCGGCAGCGCGCCCGTCCCGGCTGTTCCGCTCGCACCACGACCCGAGTCGCTGCACGTCACCGTCGTCTACCCCGCGCCCACCGACGTGCTGCAGTCACACGACTCCGCGTTTCTGTTCGGTGCGGTGTATGGCGCGCGCGGCCCCGTGCATCTGGGGGTCAACGGCCAATCGGTGCCGGTGCTCCCCGATGGCGGCTGGATCGCCTGGGTCCCGCTGCCCGACGACACGGTGGCGCCGTTTCTGCTCGCCGCGACGGCGGGGCCCGACTCGAGTCGCACGGTCGTGACCGCCCACATCGCACCGCGCTTCCGTCCGCCGCCCGGCCGCGCCGCGTGGATCGATACGACCAGCTTCACGCCGGTAGGCGCGCTGGCGTTGCCGGCAGGCGAAGGAATTCTCCTCAGCGTGCAGGCGGTGCCCGGAGCGTCGGTCCGCCTCGTCCTGCCCTGGGGATCGAGCGTGCCGCTCGTGCCCGACACGCTGCCCGGCGAGCCCGCGTGGAGCGTGCGGGCGTTCGTCGCCGATACGGCGGCGTACCGGCTGCCCCCCGCGGTGGGCCGCTATGCGGGCTGGCTGCCGGCAGGCGCGCTGTGCGCCGACGGCCGCACGGCCTGCGCCACGCTGGTCGTGGCGGTCGGGGGAGACACCGCCACCGCGCGCTGGCCGCTCACGATCACGACCGTCGACGTGACGTTTCCGCGCGTCGTGCTGCTGAACGACGACACGGCCCACACCGGTACGACCGACAGCGTGAGCCCCGGGCGGGCCGTGCCCCACGGCACCTACAATTGGTTCTTCCCAACGGGAACCGTGGCCGTCGAATCGGGCCGTTGGAACGACCAAGTCCGGCTGCAGCTGTCGCGCGACGCGGTCGCGTGGGTGAGCGCGGGCGATGTCGTGGCCCTCGCGCCCGGCACGCCACCGCCTCGAGGAGTGGTAGGTTCCGTGCGCCTCGCGTCCGGACCGTCGTCCGTGACCCTGCGGGTGCCGCTTCCCGCCCGACTCCCGTTCCAGGTCACGGAGCGGGACCGGAGCGTGTCGTTGCGTCTGTACGGCGGCGCGTCCGACATCAATTGGATGCAGTACGGCGGCACCGACCCGCTGGTCACGCACATGCGGTACGCGCAGCCGGCCGCCGACCAAGTGACCATCACGCTCGAGCTGTCGCGGCGCGTGTGGGGCTATCGCACACGGTGGGACGGGCGTGATCTGCTGCTCGAGATCCGCCGGCCGCCGCGGATCGATCCCGCCCGACCGCTCGCGGGGCGGACCATCGTGCTCGATCCGGGGCACCCGCCCCTCGGAGCGAAGGGGCCGACGGGGCTGTGGGAGCCGGTGGCGACGCTGGCGGTCGCCCTCAAGACCAAGGCGCTGCTCGAGCATGCCGGGGCCACGGTGCTCCTCACTCGTACCGACTCGACGCCGCTGGAGCTGTATGCGCGGACGCGCTTCGCCGAGCAGCACGACGCCGACGTGCTGGTGTCGATCCACGCCAACGCGCTCCCGGACGGGGTGAACCCGTTCACCAACAGCGGCACCAGCGTGTACTACTTCCAGCCACGCAGCGCCCTGCTGGCGCGCGAGCTCGACCGCGCGCTCGTGGCCGAACTCGGCGTGCGCGACCTCGGCATGGGCCGGGGGGACTACGCCCTGGTACGGCCGACCTGGATGCCCGCGGCACTCACGGAAGGGTTGTTCATCATGCTGCCGGACCAGGAGGCGATGCTGGCGAGCGAGGAGGGGCGGGGGCGGTACGCCCGGGGACTGGTGCGGGGGATCGAGAACTTCTTGCGAGACCGGGCGAGGGAGCCGTGAACACCGTTACACGACGCCACGACGCCAGGTTGCAAGCGTGCCCTACGTGGAACGTGGCGTCATGGCGTCGTGCAACGCTCCTGCTGCTCCCGCTGCTCGCCGGGCGGGCCGAAGCTCAGGTCGATCCGTCGGGCCCCTGGCGCACCCTGCACACCGCCCATTTCCGCATCCACTTCCGGCCCGCGTATCGCGACGTGGCGCTGCTGGAAGCCCGCGAGGCGGAGCGCTCGTACGCCCTCCTCGCCGGCGAGCTGCACCCGCCGCGCGGTGTCGTGGATCTCACCCTGGGCGACGACGTCGATGCGGCGAACGGGTTCACCACGGTGTTTCCCACGAGCCGCATCACGATTTTCGCCACGCCGCCCGCGGGCGACCACGGCCTCTTGTTCTTCGACAGCTGGCTGCGTCTCGTCACGACGCACGAGCTCACGCACGTCTTTCACCTTGATCGCACGAGGGGGATCTGGAACGCGCTGCAGCACGTGTTCGGCCGCGCTCCCGGACTGTTCCCCAACGAGTATCAGCCGAGCTGGGCGATCGAGGGACTCGCGACGTACTACGAGTCGAGATTCACGAACGGTGGCCGGGTGCGGAGCAGCTTCCACACGCAGGTGCTCGCCGCGGATCGCGCGGCCGGCGCCTCGCGCTCGCCGTGGGACGCCCTGCTGTTCACGCGCTGGGCCGACGGCATCGTCCCGTATGCGTACGGCAGCCGCTTCCTGCATTCGCTGGCCGGCGTCGCGGGAGACTCGGTGGTGCCGCGCTTGGTCGAGGCGACGTCGGGCCAGCTGATCCCGTTCCGCGTGGGACGGCAGGTGGCCCGGGTCGCCCCCGGGCATACGCTCGCGACCGAGTGGATCCGCGGCACGCGCCCGGCGCCCGGCAGCGACGGGCGACAGCCGCCCGTGCAGATAATTGACAGCCTGCTCCGCACGGAGCCCGTCCCGCGCGCCTCGCCCGATGGGCGCCGCGTCGCCTACGTGCGGGACGACGGGAAGGGCGCGAGCGAGCTCCGGGTGCGGGAGGCCGCCACGTTTCGCGTCGTCGCCCGGCACCGCGTGAACGGCGGGGTCGACTACGACTGGGTGGGCGATACGCTGGTGGTGGCACAGCTCGACTATGTCACCCGCTGGCGCATCCGCAGCGATCTGTACCGCTGGGTCCCGGGCAAGTCGTGGCGCCGCTCGACGCGGGGGGCCCGCCTGGTCGCGCCCGCGGGCGGGGGCGGGCGGCTCGCGGCGGTCGCGCTCGGCCCGGCCGCTGCGACGCCGACCCGGCCCGTGCCTCCCGGCCCGCCCGGCGCCGTCTGGGACGACGTGGCGCTCTCTCCCGACGGGCGATGGGTGGCCGGCAGTCGCAAGACGTCGCGCGGCGAGCTCTGGTTCGTGGCCGACCCGACGGGGTTCCCTCAGGTGTACCGCTGGAGCGACCGCGGGCGCGCCGAACCACTCACCGCGGAGCCGCTGGGGGCCCGCGCGCCGGCGCCGCTCCCCGACGGCACCCTGGTCTACGTCACGCTCGGGGCGCACGGCTGGGAGCTGCGACACGCGGCTCCGCTCGCCGGCGGAGCGACCGCGCCGGTCGCGTTTCCCGAGCCGCTGCCGTTCGCTTCGGCGCCCGCGGTGTCGGTGCGTGAAACGGGCTACTCGTCATGGCCGTCGCTGCGGCCCCATTTCTGGATTCCCGTGTACGCCGACGCGGGACCGACGGGGCAGTTCTACGGTGCATTCACGGCGGGCACGGATGCGGTGGGGCGCTTCGCGTACGGCGCCGACGCGTACGTCTCAGGGCGGCCGTTTCGGGCCGCGGGCGATTTCGCGCTCGTCGCCACCGGGCTCGGCAACCCGACCCTCGACCTCTCGGGATGGGCCTCGTGGGCGGACCTCCTCCCGCCCGCGGGCGCGCCCGCGGTCACGCTGTCGGAGCTGGACGAGTATGCGGCGCTCGGCGCTTCGCTCGTCGGACGTCGCTGGCGCAGCGTGGCGAGCGTGCGGCTGGCCGCCGAGCTCGAGCGCACCAGCTACGCCGCGATTCCCGACACGGCGCTCACGCCGCTGTGCCCGGCGTGCGCCACGCGCAATCTCGTCGGCGGCTCGGTCACGCTCACGCTGTCGCGCCTGGTGCTCGGGGCGCTGTCGGTGTCGCCCGAGCAGGGCGTCTCGTGGTCCGTGACGTACCGACGGCGTGACGAGCCGAGCGCCACGCGCTGGTCGAACGAGCTGCGCTCGCGCCTCGCCTGGTACGTGCGCGCGCCGGGGCTCGGCGGTTTTGGCCACTCCGTGCTCGCGGTGCGGGTGGCGGCCGGCGGCTCGAGCGGGCCGCTGGGAACGCTGTTCCGCGTCGGCGGCGTCGCGCCGCAGGGTGTGAGTGTCTACTTCGCGCCGTCGCTCTCCGCGACGCGGGCGTATCCGATCCGCGGGTATCCGTCGGGGGAGCTCGCGGGGGAGCGCGCGGCCGTGGGCACCATCGAGTATCGCGCCCCGCTGGCGCTGGTGGGCCGTGCGCTCGGCCATCTCCCCCTCGGCGTCGACAAGCTGTGGGTCAACGCGTTCGCCGATGCGGGAGACGCGTGGGCGCCGGGCGCGGCGCCCCGGCTCACGCGCCTGCGCTCGACCGGTCTCGAGTTGGCGGGCGACGTCGCGCTGAGCTACGACTTCCAGCTCGCGGTGCGGCTCGGCGTCGCGCAGCCGCTCGCCACCGCGCCGTCGGGCGCGGCCCGTCGACCGCAGTTCTACGCCGCGCTCGGCTCCGACTTTTGAGTCGGCATCGCCTGTGTCGAGTTGACACCCGCTCCGACGAATCCCTAAGTTTCCCCGACTCCTCGGAGCATTGATGTACTGTCCCCGCTGCGGCACCCAGAACGACGACGCCAGCAAGTTCTGCCGGTCCTGCGGCCTGGACTTGGCGGCCACGCCGATCGCCGGCGGGCGCGAGCCGGCGCCCGAGATGACCGATCTCGACATGGTGCGCGACCAGCTCAAGGACGAGTACGAGATCCTCGAGGAGCTCGGCCGCGGCGGCATGGCGATCGTCTTCAAGGCCCGGGAGAAGCAGCTCGAGCGCGACGTCGCGATCAAGGTGCTGCCCTTCTCCCTCGCGTTCGACAAGGAGTTCGTCGAGCGCTTCCAGCGCGAGGCCCGCACCTCCGCCAAGCTCGAGCACCCCGGGATCATTCCGATCTATCGCGTCGGCAAGTCCGGCCGCGTGATCTACTTCGTGATGAAATTCCTGCGGGGGAAGCCGCTGTCGAGCGTGCTCGCCGCGCGCGGCACGCTGCCTCCCTCCGAAATCCGCATGATCCTGCTGCAGGTCGCCCGGGCGCTCGCCTACGCGCACAAGGGCGGCATCGTGCACCGCGACATCAAGCCTGACAACATCATGTTCGACGAGCACGGCCAGGCCGTGGTCACCGATTTTGGGATCGCCAAGGCCGCGTCGGGGGGCAAGCTCACCGGCACGGGGATGTCCATCGGCACGCCCCATTACATGAGCCCCGAGCAGGCGCGCGCCCAATCACTCGACGGGCGCTCCGATCTCTATTCGCTCGGTGTCGTCGCGTTCCAGTGCCTCGTGGGTCACGTCCCGTTCGACGGCGAGGACTCCTTCTCGATCGGCTACAAGCACATCATGGAAGAGATCCCGACGCCGCCGCTCGAGACCTACGATCAGCGCACCTTGTTCGAGATCACCAAGCGGATGATGGCGAAGTCCCCCGACGACCGGTTTCAGACCGCCGACGACCTCGTCCAGGCCCTCGAAGCGGGCGGGGGCTTCGCCGCGGTGGGCCTCGCCAGCGCGGCGACTAAGGCCATCCCTTCGCTCGCGGGCGCGCGCCTCGCGGGCGCGCCCACCACGCCACTGCCGCGCGTGCCGGGCAAACCGGCGGAGCACCACAAGCGGTCCGTGGGGGCGGGGATCGCCCTGTGGGTGATGGTCCTCGCCATCGGACTGGGTGGGCCGGGACTGTATGCCTATAAGAAGGGGCTGCTCTTTTTCGCGCGGGCCGCGCCGCACGACTCGACAGCCGCGCTGCCGCAGGACACGCTCGCGCAACGCCTGCTCGGCGACACGGGCGCCCCCGCCCCGCGTGTCGATACGACGGCGCGGGGGGCGACGGCTCCCACGCCGGCCGACACGGCTCACGCTCGCGCGGTCGCTCCCGGCACGCCCGGGCGCCTGACGCTCCAGGGCCTGCCGCGCGGGGCACAGGCGACGCTCAACGGGCAGCCGCTGCGTGGTGGGCAGGTGGAAGTCCCGCCGGGCACGTATCAGCTCGCGGTCCGGGCCGCGGGGTTCGAGCTCTTCACGCGCCAGGTGGTGATCACGCCGGGCGCTCCCTCCACGGTGCGGGTCGACCTGCAACCGATGGCCGCCGACGACGCCAGCGCCGGTCCCTGCGATCAGCCCGGCCCCGCATACAATCAAGACAACATCTGCTTCGACACCCGGCCGCTGCCCCTGTCGGCGACGCGTATTCCGGTGCCCGCCGACGCGCCCATCTTCCCCCGCCAGGCGATACTGCTCATTCACGTCTCGCGCGACGGTTCGACCCTCGAAGCGCGCATTTACGGGGCGTCCAACCTCGACACGTTCAACAACGAAGCGCTGGACATGGCCAAGAACCTGCGCTGGAACCCGGCCCAGAAGAACGGCGATCCGGTGGATGCGTGGGTCAAGTGGCCGTTCCAGCCGGTGAGGCAGTAATCCACATCCATCCGACGGCCTTCATCGCCCCGGGCGCGGTCGTGCTGGGGGACGTGACGCTCGCCGCGCGCGCCAGCGTGTGGTACGGTGCCGTGCTGCGCGGCGATATGGACGCGATCGTGATCGGCGAGGCGACCAACGTGCAGGACGGCGCGATCGTGCACGTGGATGCGAGGCTGCCGGCGCGCGTCGGCGCTCGCGTCGGCGTGGGGCACCGAGCCATTCTCCACGGCTGCACGGTCGAGGACGACTGCCTGATCGGCATGGGCAGCGTGCTGCTCAACGGGGCGCACATCGGAGCAGGCAGTGTGGTC
>QHTP01000153.1 GCA_003220855.1 Gemmatimonadota bacterium | reverse complement strand
GATTCGGTGCGCATGCGCACCGACTCGAGCGGCACGACGGCGGCCGTGTTCCTCTCGAGCCTGGGGGCGCTGCCGATGCCGGTGGACCTGCGGCTCGGCTACGCCAACGGCGCGGTGGACGACGTCCGGCTCCCGGTAGAGATCTGGTTCCAGGGCAACCGCTTCGTCTACGAGCGGAAGGTCCCGGCGGAGGTCGTGAAGGTGGAGATCGATCCGGGGCAGAATTGTCCAGATGTGAGGCGGGGAAACAATTCGTGGGCTAAACCCTGACGGCGTTACACGACGCCATGAGTCACGCACCTCCATCGTGGAACTTGGCGTCTTGGCGTCGGGCAACGCCGTTCAAGACAACCAGGAACACGCCCCCCCACACCAACCCCGGCAGATCACGCAGATCCCGCCCGTAGTGCATCCACAGCCAGCGCGCGATGACGTAGCACCACAGCCCGCCCCCGAACCAGCCGGTGACGCGCACCAGGGGACCAACGCCGGTGCGGATTCCCGGGAGGGCGAGCAGCAGCTGGTCGACATAGTAGCCGAGGAACGTGAAACAGAATGCCATCGTGAAGGTGTCCACGTAGTCGGAGGCGAGCGACGCGTGGCGGGGCAGCAGCAGCAGGAAAGCCACGCCCAGCGCGCCGGCGACGAGCGTGGTGCGGGTCAAGGTCGTGCGGAAGGGCTCGCCCATCAGCGGGTCCCCGTCAGCGATTGCGGCCTCAGGTACTGGTCGAGCCAGTCGAGCACCGTGCCCCACCACAGGCGACGGTTGCGGGGTTTGAGCACCCAGTGTCCCTCGTCGGGGAAGTACAGGAACTTGGCGGGGACGCCCAACACTTTCGCCGCGGTGAACGCCTGGTAGCCTTCCGACAGATCCACGCGGTAATCGAGCTGGGAGTGCACGATCAGGATGGGCGTCTTCCAGTTCCGCGCGAAGTTCAGCGGCGACCACTTCTCGTACAGCGCCCGGCTCGCGTACGGTGGGCCGCCGAACTCCCAGTCCGCGAACCACAGCTCCTCCGTCGACCCCGCCATGCTCGCCGGATTGAACACACCGTCGTGCGCGACGAGGGCCTTGAACCGGTTGGTGTGGCCGGCGATCCAATAGACCATGTACCCGCCGTAGGACGCCCCGGCGGCGCCCAGGCGGGTCGAATCGACGTAGGGCAGCCGCGCCAGGACGTCGAGCCCCTTCATCAGGTCCTCGTAGGGGTAGTCGCCCCAGTGCTGCGACACGGCGTCGGTGAACTTCTGTCCGTAGCCGGTCGAGCCGTGGCGATTCACGGCGGCCACGACAAGCCCTCGCGCGGCGAACATCTGGTAGTTCCAGCGCGCGTGCCACAGGTCGAGCCAGGCGGTCTGGGGGCCGCCGTGCAGCAGGTAGACGAGGGGGTATTGCTTCGAGGGATCGAATCCCGGCGGTTTCAGGAGCCAGCCGAACACCGAGTCGCCGAGCGCGCCGCGGAAGCCGAACTCCTCGAGCGGCGACAAAGCGAGTCCGGCGACGGCGGCGTCGCTGTGGTGCGACAGCTGGCGTCCCGCGACCCACAGCTCCGCCGGGTGCGTCGCGCTCTGATGGAGGTAGACGAGCGTCTTGCCATCGGGGGCGACGCTGACGCCGGTGTTCACGCCCGACGACCCGATGACGAGCGACCGGCGCCACGACGGCAGATCGATCCGATACACGTTCTCGCGCCCGCGCTCCTCTACCGTCGCGTAGATGCACTTCGAGTCGGGGCACCAGGTGTACGACCCGACCGAGAGCGTCCAACCCGTCGTGGCCTCGAGCGTGCGTCCACCCTCCCGCTCGACCAGCATCAACCGCTCTCGATCCGCCTCGAACCCAGGCCGCTCCATCGAGAGGTAGGCGAGCCACCGCCCGTCGGGAGAGTAGCGCGGCGTGTTGTCCGCCCCGCGGCCCGTGGTAAGGGCGTGCAGCCCCGACCCGTCCGCGCTCATGACGAAGACGTCGACGTTCGTGTTGTCCGCCACGCTCGAATCGCCGTGCAGCGCGACCGCGATCTCTTTGCCGTCCGGCGCGACCGCCACGTCGCCCTCGCCGCTCGTGGCGATCGTGGGAACGTCGTGATCCACCGGCGTGAGATCCTTGGCGGTGCCGTCCGCGAGCGACACCAGGAACACGTGCTGCCGCTTGCCGGCGCGCCAGTCGTCCCAGTGGCGCCACATCAGCGCCGTCCAGATGCGGGCCTCGGTGGGGTACTCCCCGTTGCGGCGGTCGATCTCCTGATCGCCGGAAGGGGGCCACTTGATGTCGCTCGTGACCAGTGCGCCCGTCCCGTCGGGGAGCCACACCGGGTCGGACACGCCATCCGCCAGGCTCGACACCCGACGTGCCTCGCCGCCCGCCCCGCTCATGCCCAGCAGCCACAGCTGCGGTCCGTTCTCGCGGGTGGAGACGAAGGCGAGCGTGCGCCCGTCGGGCGACCAGCGGGGCTGGCGGTCCGAGCCGGGGCCGGCGGTGAGCTGGCGCGACGTGCCGCCCGCCACGTCGGCCAGCCAGATGCGTGTGGTGCCGCGGTTCTCTTTGAGCGAGTAGTGGGTCACGGTGTAGGCGACCCACTTGCCGTCGGGAGAGAGCTGCGGGTCGCCGACGACGGGCAGGGCGAGATAGTCGTCGACGGTGAGCGCGCGCTGCTGCGATGAGAGAACGGGAAAGGGGAAAGGGGAAAAGGGAAACGTGACGCATCCCAACACAACCAGCAACCGTTTCATGAGTGGCACCCCTGTGCGACTGCGCGTCTGTGCGTCTAGTAGTCTGGATGCGTGAGGATCGCCTTCACCAGGTCGTCGAACACTTTGGACTCCGGGGTCACGGCCCCATTCGCGTCCGTGTGGACGTTCCAGGCGCACAGCTCGTTCAGAGCCGTGGCCTCCTCATAGGTGAGGTGCAGCCGGTAGCCGTCGCCCGTCCGGCTGGCGGCGTCGAGCACCTTCTTCAGGACGTCGGGGAGGTGCCGCGCCCCGCGCACCGCGTCGTATTGCGCCCGGCTGACCGTGAGATCCATGAGTCCTTGCCAACACTCGAGTCCGGGGCGAAATCTCCTGCCGTCTCCGCGTCCCCGCAAGGAAGGTCGATGCCACGCACCGAGTTCATCGCGACCGGCTTCCACGTCCCCGAGCGGGTCGTCACCAACGACGATCTCTCCCGCATGATGGAGACCTCCGACGAGTGGATCGCGCAGCGCTCGGGGATCAGGACCCGCCACTGGGTGTCGGCTGGCGAGACCGGCGTCTCGCTCGCGCGCGAGGCCACGTGCCGCGCGCTCGACCGGGCGGGGATGCAGGCCGCCGACCTGGATTGCATCGTCTATTGCACCTGCACGCCGGATCACTTCGAGCCCGGCAACGGCGTCTTCCTCGCCCGCGAGCTGGGTCTCTCCGACGTGCCCGCCATCGACGTGCGTAACCAGTGCTCGGGGTTCGTGTACGGGCTGTCGGTGGCCGACGCCTGGATCCGCACGGGACAGTACCGCCGCGTGCTGCTGGTGGGCGCGGAAGTGCACTCGCGCGGGCTCGACCGGACCACACGCGGGCGCGATACGGCGGTGCTGTTCGGCGACGGCGCGGGCGTCGCGATCCTCGGCCCCACGGATGACTTGCAACGCGGCGTGCTCACGACGCACCTGTACGCCGACGGCCGGCACGCCGAGAAGTTGTGGGTGGACGCACCCGGACTCGCGCACGACCCGTTCATCAGCGAAGAGCTGATCCGCGCGGGGAAGCACCGCGCCGTGATGGACGGGCGTGACGTCTTCAAGTACGCGTCGGTGCTCATGCCGCAGTCGATCGCGACCGCCCTCAAGCAGAACGGCCTGACCCCCGCCGACGTGAAGCTCCTGGTGCCGCACCAGGCGAACCTGCGGATCATCGAGATGGTGCAGAAGGCGGCCGGCCTGAGGGACGATCAGGTCTACGTGAACATCCAGAAGTACGGCAACACGACCGCCGCGTCGATCCCGATCGCGCTGCACGAGGCGCTGGACGAGGGGCGGCTCGCGCGGGGCGACCTGCTCGTCCTCACCGCGTTCGGCTCGGGCTTCACGTGGGCGAGCGCGGCGGTGCGGTGGTGACTACTTGATTACTTGATCTCCAGCCCCCACAGGTCCCGGTAGACGATCGGTCCCTCGTTCAGGGCCCTGATCCCCGCCTCGATTTGCGCCTTGTCACCCACCACCACGATGTCGAAATGGTCGGGATCGATGTACTGCCGGGCGACGCGCTGCACGTCCGCGGCCGTGACGGCGCCGATCCGCTCGATGTAGCGGTCGTAGTAGTCGAGCGGCAGGCCGTAGCTGAGCACTTCGCGGAACCGCGCGCCGGCCCCGCCCGTCGTCTCGAACTCCCCCGGCAGACCGAGGCTCACGTAGGCCTTGGCCTTGGCGAGCTCCGCGTCCGGTACCGGCTCGTCGCGAATGCGGCGCAGCTCCTTGAGGAACTCGACCAGCGAGCTGTCGGTCTTGGCGGTCACGACGGACGCGAGGGCGACGAACGCGCCCGCCAGCCGACGCGCCGCGAACTGCGAGAACGCGCCGTAGGTGTAGCCGTGCGTCTCGCGCAGATTCTGGTTCAAGCGCGACGTGAACGCGCCGCCGAGGATGGTGTTGAGCACTTCCAGCGCGTACCAGTCGGGCGTGGAGCGCGCCGGCCCGACGTGGCCGATCCGGATCACCGACTGCGCGGCGCCCGGTTTGTCAATCAGATAGACCGCCCGCGCCGCGGGCGTCGGCGCACTTCCAGCTGCCAGCCCGGGCACGTCGCCCTGCTCCCACGCGCCGAACCGCGCGGCCAGGAGCGCGCGCGCCTGAGCCAGCGTGATGTCGCCCACGATGAGTATCCGAGAGGCGTTCGGCCGGTAATAGGCACGATAGAATCCCGCGACGCGATCGCGCGTCAGCGCCGCGGTGGCGGCATCGGTGCCGTTCAGCGGATGCCCGTATGGATGGCCGGCCCCGTACACGATCGCCGGGAACGCGACGTTGGCCATGGCCACGGGCTCGTCGCGCTGCTGCACCAGCTGCGCACCCCGGAGCTCGCGCTGCCGCGCGACCTCCGAGTCGGGAAAGGCGGGCCGCAGCACCACGTCCGCCAGCAGATCGAGCGCCGCCTCGAGCCGTCGCCGCGGCACGTGCAGCGACGCCACGGCGCCGTCCAGCGCGGCCGTCGTGTTGAGTTGCGCCCCGAGGAACGCCGCCTCGTCCGCCACGTCGAGCGCCCCGCGTGTTCCCGCCCCCTGTTGCAGCATCAGCGCGGTGAAGGTCGCAAGCCCCGGCAGATCGCCCGGATCGCGCGCCGCCCCGGCGTCCACCAGCACTTGGACGTCCACCACCGGCACCTTGTGCATTTCCACGACCGCCAGCGTGAGCCCGTTGGGGAGCGTCGCCGTCTGGATCGCGGGCAGTTTCAGCGCGGGCGGTGGCGGAAGCGTGGGAGGCTTGGAGCGATCGACCTGGGCGCTCAAACGCGCGGACGCGAGGACCGCGAGCACGATCGCAGCGGCACCGCGGATCGGGCTCACGGCTTCACCCCCAGCTCCGGCTTCCCCTGCGGCACCACGCTCAGCACCACACGGTGCGCGCCCGTGAGATAGGTTTTCACGGCGCGCTGCACGTCCGCCGCCCGCACGCGGCCGTAGCGGTCGAGGTCCTTCTGAAAGTAGTCCGGCGTTCCCACAAAATAGTTGTAGAAGTTCAGCTGATCCGCCTTCCCCCCGAAGCCGCCCACCCGCTCCATCCGGGACAGGAACTGCGCTTCGAACGTATTCTGTGCGCGCTCGACTTCGCGCGCCGTCGGACCTCCGTCCGCCAGCTTGCGCAGCTCCTCGTCGATCACCCGCTGCAGCTCGCCGAGCTGGTGGCCGGGGCGGGCGGTGGCGAAGATCTCGAACTTGCCGTCGATCCGGGTGCCGTCCTGAAACGCCACCACGTCGGTCGCGATCTGCAGGTCGTACACCAGCCGCCGATACAGCCGCGACGACCGGCCGCCGGCGAGGACGTTCGCGACCACATCCAGCGCCGCGTCGTCGTCCGCGAACGCCTTCACCGTGTGCCACGCGTCGTACACGCGTGGCAGCTGCACCCGATCCTCGAGCACCGCGTCGATGTCCGCGGTGACGTGAACGGGGGGTGGCGGCATGCGGATCACGGCGGGGCCGCGCGCGATGTCGCCAAAGTAGCGCTGGACGAGGGTGCGGGCGTCACCCGGAGAGATGTCCCCCGCGATCGCGATGGTCGAGTTGTTGGGCGTGTAGTAGCTCTGGAAGAACCGGCGCACGTCTTCGAGCGTGGCCGCCTGCAGATCCTTCATCGACCCGATCACAGGCCAATGGTAGGGGTGGGCCGGCGGATACAGCCGGTCGAGAATATTCTCCTCGGCGAGCCCGTAGGGGCGGTTCTCGTAGCTCTGGCGCCGCTCGTTCTGCACCACGCCGCGCTGGAGGTCGACCTTGTCGGTGGTGATCTCGGGCAGCAGGAACCCCAGGCGGTCCGAGTCGAGGTACAACATGAGGGGCAGGGCGTTGGCCGGCCCGTCTTCGTAGTAGTTGGTGCGGTCCTCGGTCGTCGACCCGTTGTTGTCCGCCCCCACCGCCTCGAGCAGGCGGTCGAACTCGCCGGTCGGGACGTGCTCGGAGCCCATGAACATGATGTGCTCGAACAGGTGCGCGAACCCCGTGCGCCCCGGCCGCTCGTCCGACGAGCCGACGTGGTACCAGGTGTTCACCGCCACCACCGGGACGGAGTGGTCTTCGTGCAGGATCACCTGGAGGCCGTTGGGGAGCGTGAAGGTCGTGTACGGCACGCGCAGGGCCTGGGCGGACAGGCAGATTGGCGGACCGGCCGACAAGAGGCCGAGCAGCACGGCCGTCGCAGACGACATGCGGGGCATCATGTACTCCTCAGATTCGCGATTCACCAGGACGGTTGCACCGCGGGAGATTTGCGGCGGAAACTCCCGTATGGCAAGTTGCGTAGGGCGCGCGACCGGGAAGGGGGGAAGGGTGACATGGTGGGTCTGCTGATCGGAGTGGCGGCGCTGGGCGGCGGGTTCGTGGGGGCGCGGAACTTCGTGCGCCGGCGACTGCGCTTCGTCGATGCCGTGCAGCGGCCCGCGGCGCCTTTGCTGGCGGGACTCGCGGCAACCGCCGTGGCGTTGCCCGTGGCCGCGCTCCCGCTCGTGACCATCGGGGCCGCCGTGGCCTTCGGTGTCGGGGTGGCGAGCGGAGTGGTGAGCGGGCGCCGCCAGCCCGGCCCCTAGACGACCTTCAACCCCGCTTCGGACCCGGTCGTCTCGGGCCGGGCGGCCACGGTCCGGAGCGCGCGCACCGCGTCCTTCGCGAACGTCTTGCCGGCGCCCTTCTCCACTTCCTCGAGCGCGCTCCACTTGGGAAACGCCGGACGCACCGGCGTCGCCATCTGGAGCGTCTCGAACGCGTCCGCCACCGCGAGAATCTTTACCGTGGTCGGGAGCGGCAGCGACTCGATGTCCCAATCCTCGCCGACGATCTCGTAATAGTGCCCGTATTCCCCGATGATCTGGGCGGCGCCTCGCATGGCGCGCGCCACCGTCACGGACGAATCCGTCACCGAGCGGGACAGGAGGCGCAACAGCCGTTGATCGCGCGTTCCCACCTCGTGCAGCAAGGCCGCCACGCGCAGGTCCTCTACGTCCTCCTCGGGCAGGGCCAACTCACGCCCGATCCCGGCCGCGATCTCGGCCACCCGGTTCGAGTGCCCCTGCTGGTTCCGCTCCGCAGACTCGATGTGGTAGGTCAGGAGCTCGAGCGTCGCCAGGTAGGCGTTCTTCACTTCGGCCAGCCGCGCCTGCCGCTGATCGGCCAGCCCGCCGACGACGTAGCCGGTAAGGATCAGGAACCCCGCCCACGGCGCGAGCGCCAGCAACGCGTCGCCGTACAACCCCGGGAGCATGTCCAGCCCCTGCACGTCCTGCCAGTAGAACACCAGACCGACCACGAACACGCCGGCCATCACGGCGAAGCGCCGCCCGCCGTAGAAGCCGGCGAGGATCATGGGCAGGTAATAGAAGCTGAGGAACGCGAACTTCTGGTCCACGAGGTTGTGAATCGCGACCATCGCGAGCACGAGCAGCAGCACGAACGTCTGCTCGAAGTAGCGGAAGAAGAGCAGCTTCGCGCGCTCCAGCGGACGCGGTTGAGCCACGAGCGACCTCGCTGTTGTGCGGTGTCCGGCGGACTCGAACCCAAAGTGAGGCAACGGCCTCGCCGACGCAATAGGCGGCCCCCCGGTTTCCCGCTGGACGCCCCCCCTGCGCCGCCTGTCGCTGCCTGTTATGGAGGCGCTTCGTCGTCCACTTGCTCGTACCCGCGGCACTCGAGCACCGGCAGCGGCGGATAGCGGGGGAAGCTCGGATCGGTATCGGCGCGGCCGCACCGGAAGAAGGTGGAGCCGCGCCGATTGGTGACCGATCGCATCCAGCGGCAGGTGAGACAGAGGCCGACGGAGGAGTCGTCCGTCGTCAAACCTGCACTTGCACCTGCTCGCGGAGCCGCCGCTGTAACAGCGGGTGAGTCGCCCACACGTACCAGCCCATGGCGCCTACCGCGAGCACGTTCGCCGCCACCACCTCCCAGACGCCGAGCGCACCGAGCACCCACTGCGCGCCGAGCGCCATTGCCGAGACGACGACGGCCTCCAGGACGATCATGGCCATCGCGACGAGCAGGACGAGACCGGGTGTCCGCTCGAGTTGCTCCGCGATGGCGACGAACACGATGCCGGCGACCGCGAACGCAGTCACATGAACCACGGTGTAGGCGATCACGATGCCGACGTTCACCTGTACCGCCGCGACATTGGACGCGCCGAACATTAGGGCGGCTCCCAGCGCCGCCGGCGTGCGAAGCGGCCGGCCGGCGGCCACGTCGAGCGCGAAGAACCAGAGCGCGACGGTGCCGGCGCCGATGAGCCCGGTGACGAGCCCCTGCGCGAGGAGACGGTGACCTTTCAGGGCGGCGAGCCCGAGCGGGTGTTGATCCCGCGCGGCCCGGTGCAGGTACGCCATGAGGACGAAGCCCGACAGCACGTTGGCGGCGACCACGTGCGGCCACGGCACCACGGCCACGCGGGACGCGCCGCTGAGCGAGAGCCCCGCGTAGAAGACCAATTCCTGGGCGACCAGGCCGAACACCACGCCCAGCAACAGGCGCGGGGGCGCTCCCAGGGCGGTGAGCGCGGCCGCCATGGCGACGCCGAGCAGCGCGAAGACGCCGAAGTGGATCAGGGAATATGCCGCCACGAGCCGGAACGTCGGGGCGACGACATCCTGCCCGGCGAGCGCGCCCGCGAGGACCGCGGGTGTGTGAAACGGTTGACCGGCGACGAAGTCTACCACGAGGAACCAGAGCGCGACCACCAGGCCCGCGAGCAGGCCACCGACGACGCCGTCTGCCAGCACCGCGTGCAGCGACCGTTTCATGGACTGTCCCTCCTGCGGGGGTGCTGCAGGCAATATCGCGCTCGGCCCTGCGGACGCAACGCCCCGGGGCGGGACACGCTCGGGGGGTAGCTGCCGCTAGCCCCCTGCTGGCCTCCTTCGTTGGAGGAACTACTTGATGGTAATACTGCCCGCAGTGACGGTAGCATTCGGCAAGGCCGTCGCGGCGAGGTGCGCATGCGCAGCAGCAGCTTACCTCTTTGCCGCCACCTGCTCGGTAGCCCGCAGGACCCGCAGGACGTTCAACCCCGCCACCTTCCTCACGTCCGTCTCACTCCACCCCCGCCGCAGCAACTCGGCGATCAGGTCGGGGAACTTGGACACATCCTCGAGCCCAACCGGCACCTCCGTAATGCCGTCGAAGTCGGAGCCGAGCCCCACGTGGTCGACGCCGGCGACGGCGCGGATGTGGTCGATGTGGTCGGCCACCTGCGCCAACGTCGCCTTCGGAGCGCGGGCCGCCCACACTCTCAGCGAGTCGGTCACGACGGCCGCGTCCCGCCCGGCGGCGCGCAAGGCGCGGGCGCGCGCCTCCATGCTGTCCTCGTACACACGCACCGCCTCGGACACGAAGCCGGGATTGAAGTTGACCATGACGATGCCGCCGTTCGCCGGCATCAGCTTGAGAATCGAATCGGGCACGTCGCGCGCATGGCCCGTGAGCGCGCGCGCCGAGGAGTGCGAAAACATCAGGGGCGCGCGCGTGGTGTGCAGCGCGTCCGACATCGTGGCATCGTTGACGTGGGAGAGATCCACCACAATCCCGAGGCGATTCATCTCGTGCACCACGTCCCGCCCGAATGGCGAGAGCCCGCGACGCGCGGTATCGGTCGACGCGGTCGCCCAGGACAGGCTGCGCCAGTGCGTGAGGGTGATGTAGCGGACGCCGAGCGCCGCGAACATCCGCAACGCGCCGAGCGAATTCTCGATGGCGTGTCCACCCTCGATGCCGATCAGGCAGGAGATCTTCCCCGCCGTGAAGTTCCGCTCGACGTCCGCGGCCCGATAGGCCATCGCGAGGTCGCGCGGATACTTCGCACACAGCCGCTTGATCAGATCGATCTGCTCGAGTGCGTACACCGCCGGGTGCGGCCCGGAGTCCATCGTCGTGACGGGCACGTACGCCGCCCAGAACTGCGCCCCCACGCCGCCGGCGCGGAGCTTCGGGATGTCGCTCATGAGCTTCGGCTGCAGCACGGCGAAGTCCACGGAGTCGAGGCCGCCGCGGACGCGGATCGCGTCCGGGATGTCGTTGTGGCCGTCGATCAGGGGGACGGTCTTGAGGATGCGGAGGGCCTGGGCGCGGAAATCCTGGGCGGGTAGACGGGTAGACGGGTAGAGGGATAGCAGTAGCAAAGCAACAGGCAAGCGCCGAAACATCAGTCTTCCAAGTTCACTGGGAGCCGGAAAGCTGGCGTCACACCGGCCGCTTATCAAGATTACGATACAGCCATGCCCGACTCCAAGACGAAGATCGCGCTCGACGTGAACGGCGAGTCCGTCGAGGTGGCCTTCGCGCCGCACAAGACGCTGCTCGAGGTGCTGCGCGAGGACTTGAGCCTCACGGGCACCAAGCACGGCTGCGAGCTGGGTGAGTGCGGCACGTGCACCGTCCTGGTCGACGGCACGGCCGTGCTCTCGTGCCTCGTCCTCGGCCTCGCCTGTGCGGGGCGGCGCGTGAAAACGGTCGAGGGGCTCGCCACTGGCGGCCAGCTGCACCCGCTGCAGGACGCCTTCGCCGAGCTCGGCGCGGCGCAATGCGGCTATTGCACCCCGGCGTTCCTGCTCGCCGCCGAGGCCCTGCTCGCCCGAAACCCCCGCCCCGACCGCGACGACATCAAGCGCGCGCTGTCGGGCAACCTCTGCCGCTGCACGGGCTACATCAAGATCTACGAGGCCGTGGAGCTGGCCGCGGCCCGGATGCGGGGCGAGCCCGCCGAGCCTGCACGTGAGACCTTGTATGGCATCCGGTAAGCGCGGCCTCCGCGTGGTGGGGAAGGCGCTCCGCAAGGTCGATGCGACGGCGAAGGTCACGGGTACGACGAAGTTCGCGGACGACCTGTTCCTGCCCCGCATGCTGTACGCCAAGCTGCTCCGCAGCCCCCACGCCCATGCGCGCATCGTTTCGATCGACCCCTCGCCCGCGGCCGCGCTCGCGGGCGTGAAGGCGGTGCTCACCGGCAAGGATCTTCCCATCCGGTTCGGAATCCTTCCCGTGAGCCAGGACGAGCACGCGCTGGCGCTCGACAAGGTGCGCTTCGTGGGCGATCCCGTGGCGGCCGTCGCGGCGACCAGCGAGGAGGCAGCCGCCGCCGCGCTCGCTCACATCGCCGTCCGGTACGAGCCGTTGCGCCCGGTCACCGACGCCCTGGACGCGCTCGCCCACCCCGAGCCCCGCATCCACGACTACGGCGACCTGGGCAACCTGCACAAGCTGATCCACCTCGAATTCGGCGACGTGGAGGAGAGCTTCCGAGACGCGGACTTGGTGCGCGAGGACACGTTTTTCTTCGAGGGCAGCACGCACCTCCCGATGGAACAGCACGCGGCCGTGGCCGA
This sequence comes from Gemmatimonadota bacterium, assembly GCA_003220855.1. Classification (GTDB taxonomy): domain Bacteria; phylum Gemmatimonadota; class Gemmatimonadetes; order Gemmatimonadales; family GWC2-71-9; genus AG41. Next base: position 2,252 of record QHTP01000153.1, on the reverse strand, counting down.
CTGGTCGGCGGACGGGAAGCTCACGCTGTGGAGCTCCACGCAGACGCCTCATTACGTGCATCGCGCGCTCGCCCAGGTGCTCGAGCTGTCGCCGGCGCGGATCCGGGTGATCGCCTGTCCCAACGGGGGCGGGTTCGGGGGCAAGAGCGACCCCTTCAGCCATGAGATCGTCGCGGCGAAGCTGGCGATGGTCACGGGCCGGCCCGTGAAAATCACGCTCACCCGCGAGGAAGTGTTCTATTGCCACCGCGGGCGTCACCCCACGTTGATGTGGGTCAAGACGGGCGTGAAGAAAGACGGCGCCATCACGGGCATGCACTTCAAGTCCCTGCTCGACGGCGGCGGATACGGCTCCTACGGCGTCGCGAGCACGTATTACACCGGCGCGCTGCAGACCGTCACGTATCACGTTCCCCGCTACAAGTTCCAAGGCGCACGAGCATTCACGAACAAGCCTCCGTGTGGACCGAAACGCGGCCACGGCACGCCGCAGCCGCGCTTCGCGCTCGAGGTCCACCTCGACAAGATCGCCGAGCAGCTAGGGCTCGACCCCGCCGAGCTCCGGCTCAGGCACTTGGTCCCGCCCGACTCGCTCACCGCCAATTGGCTGCGCGTCGGCACGATGGGACTGGGACGCTGCATCGAGAAGGTCGTCGGGGGCTCGGGCTGGAAGGACAAGTTCAGGAAGCTGCCCACTGGAAAGGGGATCGGGCTCGCCTGCTCGTCGTACATCACGGGCGCGGGGCTGCCGATCTACTGGAACGCGATGCCGCATTCCGGCGTGCAGCTCAAGTGCGACCGGGGCGGCGGGGTCACCGCGTTCTGCGGCTCGACCGAGATCGGGCAGGGCTCGGATTCGATACTCGCCGCAATCGTCGCCGAAGTGCTGGGGATCGATCCGCTGGACGTCGCGGTCGTCACGGGCGACACCGACCTCACGCCCGTCGACCTGGGGAGCTATTCGAGTCGCGTCACGCTCATGACCGGGAACGCAGCCGTACAAGCGGCGGAGCGAGCGCGCGAGATCATCGCGCGCCATGCGGCGGCCAAGCTCGACGTGTCCGTGGAGCGCGTCGCCTTCGCCGAGGGGCGCGTGTTCGATGTCGAGCGGCCGGAGCGCGGGCTCACGTTCGCCGACGCCGTCCAGCTCGCGGAGGCCGCCGGGGGGACCGTGGGAACCGTCGGCTCGTACACACCGCCGCCATCGCCCGGGAAATACCGCGGCGCGGGCGTCGGCCCGTCGCCCGCGTACTCCTACAGCGCCTGCGTGGCGGAGGTCGACGTGGACCCGGCCACGGGCATCGTGCGCGTCCCCAAGATCTGGATCGCGCACGACGTGGGGCGCGCCATCAATGCCGCCAGCGTGATGGGCCAGATCGAAGGCTCGGTGTACATGGGTCTGGGCGAGGCGCTCATGGAGGAGATGGCGTACCGGGGGAACCGCAACGTCGTTCACAAGATTCCCAGCCTGCTCGAGTACAAGAGCCCCACCACACTCGAGATGTGCGACGTGGTGACCTACGTCGTCGAAGACCCCGATCCGAACGGCCCCTTCGGGGCCAAGGAGTGCGGCCAGGGTCCCTTGCTCCCGGTACCCCCCGCCGTGGCCAATGCCGTATACGACGCCGTCGGCGTGCGCGTCGACGAGGTGCCAATAACACCGGAAAAGGTATTCAAGGCGCTGCGCCGGAAGGAAAAAGGTGAAGCGGGGCGGTTCGGACCGACGGCGTTCCCGGATATTGCGTGGCCGGAGCCAATCCGCGTCCCGCCGCCATGGGAGGGCGGTGACGGAAGGGCGGTGGCGCGCGGCAAGGAGCAAAGGGCGGCAAGGGCGGCAAGGGACTGATGCTGAGACTCCCGTCGTTCACGTATCTGCAGCCGACGACGCTGAAACAAGCGCTGTCCATGAAGGCCGACGCGGGGCCTGACGGGATGTACGTGGCCGGAGGCACGGATCTGTATCCGAACATGAAGCGGCGACATCAGGAGCCGCGGACCGTCATCGCACTCATGGGGATTCCAGAGCTCGCGGGATGCGAGATGCGGGATGCGGGATGCGTCCTCGGGTCTTGCATCACGCTCACCGAGCTGTCCGACAGTCCGCCCGTCCGCCAGTCCGCCCCCGCGGTCGCCCACGCCGCCGGGCTCGTCTCCACGCCGCTGTTACGCAATATGGGCACGCTGGGCGGCAACCTCTGTCTCGACACACGCTGCAATTACTACAATCAGACGTACGAGTGGCGCCAGGCGAT
>QHTP01000347.1 GCA_003220855.1 Gemmatimonadota bacterium | reverse complement strand
TGAGACGGTGCGGATCTTGAGAGACGTGTGCGACGCGCTCGCCTACGCCCACGGGCATGGCGTGGTGCACCGCGACGTGAAACCAGACAACGTGCTGCTCTCGGGCAAGCACGCGCTGGTGACCGATTTCGGCGTCGCCAAGGCCGTCTCGATGTCGAGCGGCGCCAAGGGAGGGGAGGGTACGCTCACCTCCCTCGGCATGGCGCTCGGCACGCCCGCGTACATGGCGCCCGAGCAGGCCGCGGGCGACCCCACCGTCGATCACCGCGCCGACCTGTACGCCGTCGGCGCGATGGGGTACGAGCTGCTCGCGGGGCGCACGCCGTTCGGTGGGTTGTCGCCCCAGGGCATGCTCGCCGCCCAGGTGACGGCCACGCCCGACCCCGTCACCCAGCACCGCGACAGCGTGCCGCCCGCGCTCGCCACGCTGATCATGCGCTGCCTCGCGAAGCATCCAGCCGACCGGCCCCAGACGGCGGACGAGCTGTTGGGACAGCTCGAAGCCATGGCCACGCCGACGGGCGCCGCGCTGTCGGAGCAGTTGGTTATTTCCTCGGGAACCGCCGCGGCCATCCGCCGGTCGCACCCCCTGCGCGTGGCCACGCTGTTCGCGCTCGCCGCCGTCGGCGTGCTGGCGCTGGCCCGTCTGCTGGTGCGGCTGCTTGGCCTGCCGGACTGGGCGTTCGCGGGCGCCGTGGGAGTCGCCGCCGCGGGCCTCCCGGTCTTCCTCTGGACGGGGGTGATCGAGCGGCGCCGGGCGCTGGCGGGCACCAGCGGCCGGCTGGCGGCAGCCGCGGGCGTGCATCACTGGTTCACGTGGCGCCGGGCGCTCCTCTCCGGGGCGGGAGCATTCGGGCTCCTGGGACTCGGCACCGCCGGCTACATGGCGATGCGGCTCCTCGGCATCGGTCCGGTCGGCACGCTGGTGGCGAGCGGAGTGCTCGCTCAGCGCGACCGGCTGGTGCTGGCCGATTTCGAGAACCGCACCAAGGACTCGACGCTGGGACCGTCGCTCACGGAGGCCTTACGGGTCGACCTGGCGCAATCGGGCGTGATCCGGTTGCTCGACGGGGCGGCGGTGGGCCAGGCGCTGGTGCGCATGGGACGCGCGCCCGGCACGCCGCTCGACCCGGCGCTGGCGCGGGAGCTGGCGCAGCGGGAAGGCGCCAAAGCGGTGGTGCACGGGCAGATCGACCCGCTGGGCCGGGGATACGTGGTGTCGGCCGAGCTGCTGTCGGCCGCGGACGGCTCGGCGCTCGTGGCGCTGCGCGAGACCGCGCAGGACGACGGCGCGATCATCGCGGCGGTGGATCGCCTCTCCCACAAGCTGCGCGAGCGCATCGGGGAGTCACTGAAAACGATCCGCGCGAGCGACCCGCTGGAGGAGGTCACCACGCGCTCGCTCGAGGCGCTTCGCAAGTACTCGCAGGGCGTGCGGGCGAGCGACGCGGCCGACATGGTCCGGGCCGCGACGCTGTTGGAAGAAGCGATCGCCCTGGACACGACGTTCGCCATGGCGTACCGCAAGCTCGCGGTGGTGTTGAGCAACTCGGGCGGCGCACAGTCGCGCATCTCCGCGGCCGCGACCCAGGCATTTCGCCATCGCGACCGCCTCACCCCGTTCGAGCGCGACCTGGCCGACGCGTATTACTACACCCGGGTCGACTACGATCCCGCCAAGACCGAAGCGGCGTACCGCGCGGCGCTGGACCAGGAGCCGGAGAACGGCGTGGCGCTGAACAACCTGGCGCTGCTGTTCAACAGCCTGAGGCGATTTGCCGACGCGGAATCACTCGCGGTGCGAGGGCTCGCCGTCGCGCCCAACCAGTGGGCGCTGTACACCAACGCGGGGGTGGCGCAGATCGGTCAGGCCAAGTACGCCGCCGCGGCCCGGACCGTGGCGCTGATGGAGCAGCGGTCGCCGAGTAACCCGTTGCGTCCCTTCCTGCGCGCCTTCCTGGCGCTTGCGCAGCGTCACTACGACAGCGCGGAGCTTGGAGCCCGGGCTGTGGCAGAGACCTCGCGCGACCCCACGTGGCAGTCGAGCGCGGCGGGTACCCTGGCCGCTATCGACCTGGTACGTGGCAAGCTCGGCGCGTCCGAGGCCGACGCGCGCCGGGCGATGGCGTTCGACGAGCAGCGCGGCGTCCCGGGGAAGGTTATCGACGACGCCCGTACCTCGACCTCGCGTGGCTGTACGCGGATGCGGGCCATCCCGACCGCGCCCGCCAACTGCTCGCCGAGTATGAAGCCACCGTTCCCGAGGGCGTACGGCGCGGCCAGCCGTTCCGCCACGGCGCTGCCGCCCAGATCGCCTTCGCTGAGGGTCGCTTCCAGGACGCGATCCGGGGCTACCGCACCTGGTACGACGAAGACTCGTGCGCGGTGTGCGGGCTGTTCCTGCTGGGCCGCGCCTACGAGAAAGCCGGCCAACCCGACTCGGCGCTCGCCGTGTACGAGCGCGCCGTCACCACGCCCGGCTACCTGCGTGCGTTCGAGGAGGACGCCACGCTGGGGCCGACCTATCGGCGCCTGGCCGAGTTGTATGAGGAGCGAGGCCAGCTCGACAAGGCGCGCGATTACTACGGACGGTTCGTGGACCTGTGGAAGGATGCGGATCCGGAGCTGCAGCCGATCGTACGGGACGTGAAGCAGCGCCTCGCGAGGCTCAGCGCCGAGCCACGCACCTGATCACCAGCGGCCGATGGTGACGGCCCCCATCGCGATCAGGCCTAGCCCTCCCGCGATCGAGGCCGCGAGAATTTGGCGCTTGCGCAGCCGTTGAAACGCCTCGGGCATCTGGCCGCCCGGCCCCGGCTCGAGCCGCGCCAGCTTGGCCGCCGTCGGCACGCTGACCGCCACGGCGCCGATCGCTCCCAGCAACCCCGCGCCCATCATGGTGCCGAGCCATCCGGGCACCTGCCCTGACTCCATGTAGGGCCGGGCGAGGATGAATCCGGATATCACCACGGCGATCGCCCCCGGCGCGACGAGCATCCGCTGCACCGCGCCGATCAGCTTGTACGCCGCGAGCCGCTCGGCCGCCCCGAGGCGCTTGGCCGTCACGCCCGCCACCATCGTGGCGATGCCACCCCCCAGCCACAGCGTGAACCCCAAGACGTGCACCAGGAGCCAGAATCCTCGCATGCCTTCCTCCCCACCAATCACTATCACCCGCTGGGCGTCCAGCCGTCTAGGCGTCTGCCTAGCCGTCTACCCCCTCACGACCTCCGGCACCGGCTGTCGCCCCGCGTATCCGGCGTCCAATTCGTGCCAATGGTCTATCCTATCTTCTCCTTGTTTCCAGCACCAGAATATCTCTTTGCCGTCGAGCTTGCCGTGGAAATCCACCAGCCCCTCCTCGAACCCCTTGAACAGGCATCCGATCTGCTCGAGCTCGCCGAGATAGTCGTTGATCCGCCCCGCCACCTCGTCGATGCGGGCGCGCAGCCCCACCTGCTCGGTCGACTCGCCCCATTCCGGT
>QHTP01000152.1 GCA_003220855.1 Gemmatimonadota bacterium | reverse complement strand
GCTCGGCGCCGCCCGCGCCGCCGTCCGCATGGTGGCGGTGCAACCAGAGCGGCAGGGTGATGGCGAGCGCGCCGGCCGCGGTCTCGAGCACGGCCACCCGCGCGATGCGGCGGGCGACAAGCTCGCCGAGCCCCAGGGTCCGGGCCACGAGCGTGACGGCGCCGGGTCCCGACACGGCCGCGACGGCCGCCAGGGTAAGGACCGCCGGCAGCCGCGGCGTCCAGGCCGCGCCCAGTGCTGGGACGAGCCGGGCGAGCAGCGCGGCGGCGAGCGCCACCGCGGCGAAGGCGCTCGCGGTCGACAGCGCGGCGACCAGCCAGACGTCGCGCGGAATGCGCCGCATGTAGCGCCATTCGAACCGAGCGCCGAGTGCCGCGCCGATCCAGCCGAGCGCGAGCGCCGTGACCGGCGCGAGCGCGCGCAACAGCGCCGGACTCACGAAGCCGATGCCCGGGCCCAGCACCAGGCCGACGACGACGAGTGGACCGCCCGCCGCGACCACCGGGTCCAGGCTCGCCACACGACGCCACGGCGGGCGCGGCAGCTGGGTTGCGAGCAGGCCGATCGCGGCGAGTCCCGCGAGCGCGAGCACGGGACTCACGTTCACGCGCGAACGTTCGCGCGCGCTTGACGCCGGCGCAAGGCGCCGCATAGCTTGCCTCACCCATGCCTCCGTCCTTCTCGGTCACGGGCGGCCGACCGCTCAAAGGCACCATCCGTCCGGCGGGCAACAAGAACGCGGCACTCCCCATCCTCGCGGCGACCCTGCTCGCCGACGGCCCCTGCCGCATCGAGAACGTGCCGCACATTCGCGACGTGGAGACGATGCTGGAGCTGCTCGCCCACCTCGGCGCCACCGTCGCGTGGACGGGACCGAACAGCGTGGAGGTGGACGCCGCGCGGGCCGAGCCGCGCGAGCTCGATCCGGCGCTGGGCGCGCGCATCCGCGCCTCCATCCTGCTCGCGGGACCGATGCTCGCCCGCTTCGGGCGGGTGAGCCTGCCCCCGCCGGGTGGGGACGTCATCGGGCGGCGCCGCGTCGACACGCACTTCCTGGCCCTCGAGCAGCTCGGCGCGGCGGTGACCGTCGGGGCCACCTACCAGGTCGAGGCCAAGCGGCTCGTCGGCACCGACATCTTTCTGGACGAGCCGAGCGTCACCGCCACCGAAAACGCGCTGATGGCCGCGGTCGCGGCCCGCGGCCGGACCACGTTGCGCAACGCCGCCTGCGAGCCTCACGTCCAGGACCTCGCCCGCTTTCTCACGAGCTTGGGCGCCGACGTGCAGGGCATCGGGACCAACACCCTCACGGTGGAGGGCGGCCGCCCGCTCAAAGGCGCGGCGTTCGCGCTGGGGCCCGATCACATCGAGATCGGCTCGTTCATCGGGCTCGCCGCCGTCACCAACGGCGCGATCACGATCGAGGGCGTCCGCGCCGACGACCTCCGCGCCACACTGCTGGCGTTCGAGCGCCTGGGGGGGCGACCGCGGCTCGACGGTACGACGCTCGTGGTAGACGCGGGTCAGGAGCGGCGCATCCGTCCCGACCTGGGAGGGCACGTTCCCAAGCTCGAGGATGGCCCGTGGCCGGCGTTCCCCGCCGACCTGATGTCGATCGCGATCGTGGTCGCGTCGCAATGTGAGGGGCTGCTGCTGGTGTTCGAAAAGCTGTTCGAGTCGCGGCTCTTCTTCGTGGACAAGCTCATCGGGATGGGGGCGCGCATCGTCCTGTGCGACCCGCATCGCGCCGTGATCGCCGGGCCCTCGTCGCTGCGGGGCGGCGTCGTCGAAAGCCCCGACATCCGGGCCGGGATGGCGATGCTGCTCGCGGCCCTCGCGGCCCAGGGCGAGTCGGTGATCCACAACATCGGGCAGATCGAGCGCGGCTACGAGCGGATCGACGAGCGGCTGCGGGCCCTGGGGGCGCAGATCGAGCGAGGAGACGGGACCCGATGACCCTGCCGCCCTCCACCGCCCTCCATCGCCCTCCACCGCCGGTGTTGCGCGAGGTCCCCGTCGGCGACTCCGCCGTCCCCCGCATGGAGCTGCGCGAGTGGGCCGAGCGCCATGGCGTCGTGGCCGGCATCACGACGCGCGGGCGCGGCTTTTCGCTGGGGCTCTGGAGCGAGGAGAACGTGGGACAGGTGATGACGCGCTGGCGCGCCGTGCGCGCGGCCTTCGGCTCCCGCTTCCCGGGGCTGGTGCTCTCGCACCAGATTCACGGCTCGGCCGTCGCCTGGCACCGCGCGCCCACCTACGGCTGGCTCATCCTGGACGGCATCGACGGCCACGCGACGGGTGCAGCAGGGCTGCTCCTCACCATCACGGTCGCCGACTGCATCCCCGTGTACCTCGCGGCGCCGGCCAAGCGCGTGGTCGCGCTGCTGCACGCCGGGTGGCGCGGCACGGTGGGGCGGATTCTGGAGCGCGGCGTGGAGCTCGTGAAGCGGGAGGCGTTCGTGCGCGCCAGCGATATTGTAATGCATTGTGGCCCAGGAATTTGCGGCTCGTGTTATGAAGTAGGTTCTGAAGTGCTCGCGCAGCTCTCCGGTCGCGCCGAGACCGAGCCGGGCCGGGTGGATCTGCGCCACGTGCTGGTGGAGCAGGGGCGCGCGTTGGGGATCGGGGACATCAGCACGTCTCCCTGGTGCAGTGCCCACGACCGCGAGCATTTTTTTTCGCACCGCGCCTCGGGCGGGCGCGACGGACGCATGATCGCGTATGCGGGGCTGCCCCTGACGGCAGCTTGACAGCCGCATGCCGGCGGCTAGATTCCGCCTCTGAAGCGGGCGAAGTTCGGCCCGCGCTTTTTTTTGCGTTTGGTCATGCTCTCCGACAGCCTCGTCGAGTCATTTCGGTCCCGACTGGAAGTCTTGGGTCTCGAGTTGGCCGACCTCCGCATCGGCGGCACGTCGCAGCGGCCCCTCGTTCACGTGCGCATCGAATGGCCGCCGGACGGCGGGTCCCGGCGCGTGACGGTCGCCGACTGCGCCACGGCGAGCCGCCTGTTGGAGGCATGGCTCGACGCGGATGGCCCCCTGGGCCGCCGCTACGTGCTCGAGGTGTCGAGCCCGGGCGTGGAGCGCCCGCTGCGCTGGCACCGACACTGGGTGCGGTTCGTGGGCCGCAACGTGCAGGCGACGGTGGCGGGGCTCGGCCGCGTGCGGGCGCGGATCGTGGCCGTGCCGGACGAGGCGACGGTGGTGTTGCAGCGGGAGGGCGCGGAGGCGCAGCCGATACCGCTCGCGCGGATCCGCGACGCGCGGTTGGCGGTGGATTGGTGACGAGGAACTCATGACGACGAATACCAGCGACGTAGTCTCCGCGATCCGCGAGCTGACCACCACCAAACAGCTCGAGCGGACGGAGCTGCTCGACCTCTTGAAGGACGGGCTGCATGCCGCCCTGGTGAAGCGCTACGGCCCCAACGTGCGGGCCGAGATCGGCATCGACGAGCTCAAGGGTACGATCCGGATCGTGGTCCTGCGTACCGTGGTCGAGGCGGTGGCAGACCCGGGCTCCCAGGTCACGCTCGAGGAAGCGCGTTTCGAGGACGAGAACTTCCAGGTGGGCGATGTGCTGGAAGAGGAGGTGCCGTTCGAGGCGTTCGGCCGCACCGCGGTGCAGGCCGCCAAGCAGCGCATCATCCAACGGGTGCGCGAGGGCGAGCGGGCCCGGATTCGGGAGGAGTTCGCCGATAAGGTGGGAGAGCTGCTGTCGGGCGAGGTGCAGCAGATCGAGCGCGGCAAGATCGTCGTCATGCTCGCGAAGTTCCGCGAGGCCGAGGCGATCATCCCCTACCGCGAGCAGAATCACCGCGAGCACTTTCATCAGGGCGACACGATCCGGGCGGTGCTGAAGCGGATCGAAGAGACGCCGAAAGGCCCGCGGCTCATCCTGTCGCGCGCCGATCCGCTGTTCGTCAAGGCGCTGTTCAAGCTCGAGGTGCCGGAGATCCAGCAGCAGATCGTGGAAATCCGCGCCACCGCCCGCGAGGCGGGCAGCCGGACCAAGATCGCCGTGTCCTCGCGCGACGACTCGATCGATCCCGTGGGCGCGTGCGTGGGGCTCAAGGGCTCGCGCGTCCAGGCCGTGGTGAACGAGCTCAACGGCGAGCGCATCGACATCGTGCCCTGGTCGCCCGATCCGGAGCGGTTCGCCAAACTGTCGCTCGCGCCCGCACGCGTCGCCCGCGTCTTCTCCGACCCGGACACCAAGACGATCCAGGCGATCGTGGACGAGGACCAGCTTTCGCTCGCGATCGGGCGGAACGGCCAGAACGTGCGCCTCGCCTCCGAGCTCACCGGCTGGAAGATCGACCTGTACTCGAGCCGCGAGTGGCTGGAGCGGGGCGGCGAAGGACCGCTGTTTGCGCCGCTGCCGCGCGCCGAGGAAGAGGCCACGACCAACGTCGCGCTGCGCGAGCTCAAGGGGCTGCCGGTGGAGCTCGTCGACGTGCTGGCGCAGGCGGGCCACAAGACGCTGCAGGACATCCTCGAATTCGAGCGTGAGGACGTGGACAAGCTCGCCGGCATGACGCCCGAGCTCGCCGACAAGCTCATGGCTTTCCTCAACGAAATGACCGAAGAGGGCGGCGAGGACGAGCCGGAGCCCGGACCGGCGGGGGCGCCGGGCGGAGCGCCCGCCCCGGCGGCGTGAGCGAGCGGGTCGTCCGGCTGCTGGGGTTGGGGCTGCGGGGTGGGGGCGGGCGGGGGGTGGTCGGTGTCGGGGGAGTGCGGGCGCAGCTGCAGCGCGGCGGGCTGCGCTGCGTCGTGCTGGCGCGCGATGCCAGCGCCCGCACCGTGGAGAAGGTGGAGCGCCTCGCGCGGGCCCGCGGGGTGCCGATCGTACGGGGGCCCGGGGCGTTCGAATTGGGCCACGGGCTCGGCCGCCCGCCGGTCCAGGCGGTCGGCGTGGCCGACGCCGCGCTGGCGCGCGGCTTGGTAGGGTCTTCGGAGGAGTGAGTGACAACGACGCGGATTCACGATCTGGCGGCTGAGTTCGGCATCTCCTCGGAGCAGCTCATCGGCATGCTCAAGGAGCTGGACATCTTCGTGCGGAGCCATCTCTCCCCGCTCAAGCCGGAGCAGGTGGCGTTGATGCGCGCGCGCTGGGAGCGCGAGAAGCGCAAGCAGAAGGAGACGCCGGCGCCTCCCAAGCGGCGACGCGCCGTGAAAGCCGCTGCCGAGCCGGTGGCCGTGGCGCCGGAGGAGCGTCCTAAGCGGCGCCGCCGCACGGCCGCCGAGATGGCCGCCGTCGAGGCAGAGGCGCAGGCCGAGGCGGCGGTCGAAGAGGCGGAGCGCGAGCTCAAGGCGCGTGAGGCGCTCGAAGCCGCGAAAGCGGCCGAAGCCGAAGAAAAACCGTCGCTCGAGGAGCGCGCCGCCGCCTTGTTCAAGGAGCTCCCCGCCGCCGACGAGGCGCATCCCGAGCCGCTCGCCGGCAGCCCGTTCGCGGCGCCGATGGCCGCCGCGGCCTCGCCCTCCAGTACGAGTAGTTCCGGGCTGGCCGCGCCGCCGCCGCGGCCCTTCATCCCCACACCCGTCCGCCCCAAGCCAGTGGCGAGCGCCGCGCCCGGCGGCTCCGTGCCGCCACGACCGGTCGCGTCCGCCGCCCCCGGGGCGGGCCCGCTGGAGGAGCGGCGGCGTGAGAAAGGGAAGAAGCGGAAGAAGGGGAAAAAGTCGCTGGTGGACCAGGAGGCCGTGGCGCAGAACATCTCGCGCACCCTCGCGTCGATCAAAGGCCCGGTCGCCCGCAAGGGTGGCCACCGCCGCGAGGAAGGTCCGAGCTTCCGCGACATTCAGGACGAGAAACGGCGCGAGGAGAAGGAGCGCGAAAAGACGCTCGTGCGGGTGACCGAGTTCATCACCGTCTCCGAGCTCGCCAACAGCCTCAAGGTCCCCGCCAAGGAGATCGTCGCCTTCGCCTTCAAGGAGCTGGGGCAGATGGTGACGATCAACCAGCGGCTCGACTTCGACATGATCGAGCTGATCGCGTCCGCGTTCGGCTTCCAGGCGGTGCGCGAGGAGGAGTACGCGGTCGCGGCGCAGGAAGAGACGGTGACGGAGGAGGCCGGCGCGCTCAAGCCCCGCTCGCCGGTGGTGACGGTCATGGGGCACGTCGACCACGGCAAGACGTCGCTGCTCGACTACGTCCGCAAAGCGAATGTGGTGGCGGGAGAGGCGGGCGGGATCACGCAGCACATCGGCGCGTACCAGGTGAAGCTCAAGGACAATCGCTCGATCACGTTCCTCGACACGCCGGGGCACGAAGCCTTCACCGCCATGCGTGCCCGCGGCGCGCAGGTGACCGACATCGTGGTGCTCGTGGTCGCGGCGGACGACGCCATCATGCCGCAGACCATCGAGGCGATCTCGCACGCCAAGAACGCCGGCGTGCCGATCGTGGTCGCGATCAACAAGATCGACCTGCCCGCCGCCAACGTGCAGAAGGTCAAGCAGGACCTGCTCGCGCACGGGGTGGTGCTCGAGGAGTTCGGCGGCACCACGCTCGCCACGCCGATCTCCGCGAAGGTGGGGACGAACGTGCAGGAGCTGCTCGACCAGATCCTGCTGCAGGCGGAGCTGCTCGACCTGAAGGCCAACCCCGACCGCAAGGCGCACGGCACGGTGCTGGAGGCGACGCTCGATCCGGGCAAAGGGCCGCTGGCCACGATCCTGGTGCAGAACGGCACGCTGCGGGTGGGGGACGATTTCATCTGCGGCCAGTTCTACGGGCGCGTCCGCGCGATGTACGACGAGCGCGGACAGACGGTGGACGCCGCCGGCCCGTCGACCCCGGTCCAGGTGCTCGGCTTCGAGGGCGTGCCCGAGGCGGGCGACACCTTCCAGGTGATGGCGGACGCCGCGGCGGCGCGCGACATCGCCCAGAAGCGCCAGCGGCTCGAGCGCGAGGCGCAGCACCGCCGCACCGGTCGGGTGAAGACGCTCGAGGACTTCATGGCCGAGCGGGCCGAAGGCGGCGCCGCCACGCTGCGCATCATCATCAAGGCCGACCAGGGCGGTCCCGCCGAGGCCCTGGCCGACGCGCTGGCGCAGCTGTCCACACCCGAAGTGAAGGTCGAGGTCGTGCACCGGGGCGTGGGGGCGATCACGGACGGCGACGTACTGCTCGCCAAGGCTTCCAACGCGATCATCATCGGTTTTCACGTGCGGCCCGACTCCAACGCGCGCGCCTCGGCCGAGCGGGAAAAGGTGGAGATCCGCACCTACCGCATCATCTACGAGGCGGTGGAGGAGGTAAAGGCGGCGATGGCGGGCCTGCTCGCGCCCGAACGGAAGGAAGTGGTGCTGGGCGAGGCGGAGGTCCGTCAGATCTTCAAGATCGCGAAGGTGGGGACGATCGGCGGGAGCTTCGTCCGCTCGGGCGTGATTCCGCGCACGGCGCGGGTGCGGGTGGTGCGGGACGGCGTCGAGGTGTATGACGGCACGCTGGCCTCGCTCAAGCGCTTCAAGGACGACGTGCGCGAAGTGCGCGAGGGCTTCGAGTGCGGCATCGGCGTCGAGAACTTCAACGACCTGAAGGTCGGCGACCTGATCGAGGCGTATCGCATTGAGGAGGTCGCGCGCTCGCTGACGCCGGCGTGATCGTCGGGGTCATGACGTGGGAGCTGCATCTTGCGGCGTGTCACTCCCTCAAAGACAAGCGCCACGTCCTGAAGAGCCTCAAGGACCGTCTCCACAACCGCTTCAACGTCTCGGCCGCGGAGACGGCCCACCATGACCTGTGGCAGCGCGCCGAGTTGACGGCGTGCGTCGTGGCGACCGATCGCCGGCACGCGGAGAGCGTGCTGCGGGAGGCGGACCATCTGGTGGAGGCCGCCGACGGCGCCCGGATCGTGGACACGAGCACGAGCTTTTTCTGACATGAAGCAACGACCGAGCCACCGCCCCGAGCGCGTGGCCG
>QHTP01000151.1 GCA_003220855.1 Gemmatimonadota bacterium | reverse complement strand
GCGCGCGCGTCGCCGCTCCGCCACCACGCGGAACCCGAACGCCTTGCACCCGGGACTGTTGAAGATGAGATGCCGTCCGAGAAGCCGCAGGATGAAGACGCGCCCGAACGTGACATAACCCAGCCGATACACCGACTTGAGAGAGCTGAGATTGTTCGCGTCGACGTAGGCCAGCATCCCGCGGTACCCCCGTGCGCGCCACGCGTCGAGCGTACGCGCCATGGTGATCGCGTGAAACCGCCGCCCCCGATAGGGTTCCAGCGTGAGGCCCTTGTACCGGTACACATACGCCCGGTCGAAATGGAGCCACAGGTCGTCGCTGATCTTCGTCGGCGCGTGGGCATACCACCCATACGACGCCAGGCGGTCGCCCTCGAGTAACCCGTAGCACGCGTCGCCCCGGCCGAGCGCTGCGTCTACAAATTCGGGCGCCAAATCGTAGTGTCGATCGAGCGAAACCCTCTGCAACGTCTCGTTATTGAGAAAATCGCCGTTGAAGCCCGGCGGGCACTCGGTGAACCGCGCGTCCGCCGTGCCGAGGTAAATGCCACGCAGCACCCTGAACGAAACGACGTGGTGGATTCCCCGGAACACGAATTCCCGCAGCGTGCTGCGCAGTCCGAACGCCCTGCGCTCCCGCCGAAAGTCCGCCAGCACGCGGCGAAACCAGCGCCGAGACAGCCGTGGTGGGTCGGGAGGACAGTCGGGCGGCAGAGCGGCGCGCCCCGCTACGGCTGCGATCGTCATGATAGGGAGTCTCCGGGTAGTGCGTACGCGGGGTGCAGAGTCCGTGCCATGGCGTGGCATTGACGCAACGACATTCCTGTGTCGCGTCCACGCAGCAAGACCGGGCCGCGCGGGAGGTTGTCGCGCTGCGGACACACCACAGTGACGTCGTCCCGGGTCTCCTGTGACGCAGCACACCGCATCCCGGGTCTTTCACGATATCCTTACCTCGACTCGCCGCCCTAGGATGATGTGGATATGGCCGGGATGTGGGCTCGTTTGCGGGCCGATTTGAACGTCAGGCTGCGCCGCGGCGCGTGGTATCGCATCACGCAGCTCGGGCCGCTCCAGGCAGTCCTGGAAGTGCGCGGCCGATCGCTCGAAGTCCCGTCCGCATTTCTGCAGGTGGTCGACAGCCCGCCCCGCACGTGGAGCGTCGTCGCCCGACCGAGCGACGCCGTGCGTTTGCCGCCGGACTGGGGCGACCGCTACGCCGTGTGCCCCAGCTGCCGCGGCCGACAGGCCATCGACGGCCGGCCGCGGGCCATGGCGTGCCAGCGCTGCGGTGGCGATTTCAAGGTGACCTGGGCCGACGCCTAACCTTCTCGTTTCATTCCCTTTACCGCCTCCTGACGTGCCGGATGCAACCATTGGGGAGCTTCCCACGTCTTACAACTCGAAGCGTGCGGTCACACCAGCCGTTCGGGAGGCACTCTATGCGCATCTACGCTTTGCTGCTGGGCATCACTCTCACGACCGGTTACGGCGCTGCCGCGGAGCTGGCGGTGTCGTCTGTGGACGCCGGTCGCCAGGCACGAGTAAATCCGGTAGCCCCGCTCCCGCCGGGCGCCGCCCCCGGGGCCGTGTGGTACGGCGGCGTGCTGGACCCCATCACCGTGGAGTCGTCCGCTGGTGACCCGCACGCCACCGCACATGCCCGGATAATCAGCCGCCCGACCGTACGATGTGTCGGGACGGACCGGTCGACTTTCCGTACCATCTCCTGAGGCGTGGAGGGGGGTTTCGGCCCCCTTCCCGCCGCCGTCGCTCCCCCACTCCCAGCCGGTTCGGAAACCCAACCTCGCGAAGTACCGTACGACCTGCCAGTATCTAGCTCCAGACACAGGGGGGAGCGGATGAGCGGGTTCTGGGAAGCGTGGCGCAAGGAAATCATTCGCGGGACCGCGTTGTTCTGCGGGGTCCTGTGTATCTGGTTGGTCGGTCGGCACCTCGTGGGTCGGGTGCGTGAGGGCGTCTCGGAGCGGCTGCCCATGGCGCTGCGCGACCTGCGCAACGAATTCGACGCCGGCCCGGACGCCGGTCCCCGGATCGCGGGTGCGACCTGGAGCTATCGGGCCAGAGTCACTCCCAAGCAGTGGGTGTGGATCCGCAACACGCGTGGCTCGGTCACCGTGGAGCCCGCTAAAGGCGACTTCGTAGAGATCAGCGCGGCAAAGTCCTATCGGTCGTCCGACACGGGCGGTGTGCGGCTCGTCGCCGAGCCGTACGCGGGTGGGGTGGCGGTGTGCGCCCTGTGGCCCGGTGGCGACACGCGGTGCGGACCCGAAGAGGACCACTACCAGATGCACGGGACGCATCGTAACGACGTGGCCGTGGACTTCACGGTTCGACTCCCCGCCAACGTGCGGCTGGGTGCGTCGACTATGGTAGGTGACCTGCGCGTGACCGGCGGGCGCGCGCCTCTGGTGCTGCACACGGTCAGTGGGGAGGTGGACGCCGTGACGGCCCAGGGCCCGGTCAAGGCGACTTCCATGAACGGCAGCGTGCGGGTCCGGATAGACGCGTTCGGCGATACCGGAGCGGTGTCACTGAAGACGATCAACGGCTCGGTCACGGCCGAGCTGCCGACCCGGCTCGATGCGCAGGTGACCGCCAAGACGATCAACGGCTCGATTGCCACGGACTTTGGGCTGACGGTAAACGGCAAGTTCATGAGCCACGACATCGAGGGCACGATCGGTCGCGGTGGCCGGGAGGTGAGCCTCGAGACCGTGAACGGCTCGATCCACCTGCACAAGGCGCCTCAAGACCCGAGATAACGAGCCACCTCGTCCGCGAAGCCACGGACGTCGATCGGCTTCGTGATGTAGCCGTCGAATCCCGCCGCCAGCGCGTGCTCGCGGTCGCCCGGCATGGCGTGCGCCGTGAGAGCCACCACCTTCCAGGGACGGTCACCCGCCAGCTGCTTCACATCAGTCAGCACGCTGAAGCCGTCGCGGCCGGGAAGCTGAATGTCGAGCAGCACCAGCGCGGGCGGCGGCTGCTCGGCGACGAGCGTCGCCACCAACAGCTCGCCCGACTGCAGGCCGATCACGCGGTGGCCCTTCATGGTGAGCAGGGCCGTGATGAGCTTCAAGTTGTCGGGCTGGTCTTCCACCACCACGATCGTGGCCATCAGACGCGCTCCGGTGTGAGCTCGCTACGCGGAACCGTGAACCAGAACGTGCTGCCCTTGCCGAGCTGGCTCTCCACGCCGATGGCTCCGCCCTGCAGCTCGACCAGCCGCTTCGAGAGGGCGAGGCCGAGGCCGGTCCCTTCGTAGCGGCGGCTGGGGCTCCCATCCAGCTGCACGAATTCCTGAAACAGCTTCTGCTGGTCGTCGGGCGCGATGCCGATGCCGCTGTCGCTCACGGCCACCCTCACGCGATCGCCCGCGACCTGGGCGCTGAGCGTGATGCGCCCGCCGTCGGTCGTGAACTTGATGGCGTTGGACAGCAGGTTGAGGAGCACCTGGCGCAGGCGCCCGCGATCGGCCGTGACGATCAGCGTCTCGCGCAGCGGCTCGATCGCGAGCTTGTGTTTGCGGGCCTCGAGCTGGGCGCGCACGGTGTCGGCCACCTCACGGAACAGGGCATCGAGCGCCAGCGGCTCCACCCGGAGCTGCATGCGACCGGCGGCGATCTTGGAGAGGTCGAGCAGCTCGTTGATGAGCTCGAGCAGGTGACGGCCGTTGCGCGCGATGGTCTCGAGGTAATCGCGCTGCGTGTCGGTGAGCGGGCTCTCGGGTGAGGCCATGGTCAGGAGCAGGTCGCTGAACCCGATCACGCTGTTCAACGGCGTGCGCAGCTCGTGCGACACGTTGGCCAGGAACTGATCCTTGAGCTTGCCCGCCTGGTCCAGCTCGGCATTGAGCCGCGTAAGCTCCTGGCGCTGCTCCTCGAGCTTGGCGTTCTGGGTCTCGAGCCGCTGGGCGGCGCGGCGCACCTCCACCGCGAGGCGACGGGTGTGCAAGTGCGCGGACTCGCGCTCGCAGGCGATGGCGAGATTGGGCGCCGCCTGCTCGAGGGCCGAGCGGGCGTCGGCCGTGAGCGCACCGGCCACGACCACCACGAGCAGCCCCACCAGGCGCTCGCGCGCCCGCAGCGGGACGAGGGCGACGCCGCTGGTCGCGTCCGGCGCCGATTCCTGGGAGAGCTGGAGCTGGGCGCGCACGCCCTCACCCGCGGCCCCGTCATGCTGGATCACGTTGCCGGCCTCCCCCACGAGCTGGCGCAGCACGTCGCGCGCGAGCGGCCGGGCGGTGGTGCGGTGCAGGCCCGTCGGCGCCCACTCGTTCGTGTCGTAGCTGGGTTGATACAGCGCCAGGGCGGTGGCGCCCGTGGCCTCGGCGAGGACGGCGAGGGCCGCTCCGAAGCTGCCGCCCGGCGCGGACTCCTGCGGCGGCAGGTTGAGCGCGGCGAGGAGCCGGGCCGTGTGCGCCTGGATCCACTCCCGCCAGGCGAGCGCGGCCGCCATGCGGTTGACGCCGCGGGCGATGGTGCCGAACTCTTCCGGCTGATCCTCCCGCAGCCGCTCCGCGTAGTGGCCCGCGGCCACGTGCTCGAGGGCGCCGACCACGTGGGCGAACGGCGTCGCCAGCCGTCGGCGGTTGTACCAGAGCCCGACTCCGAGCACGACGAGCATCACCACGAAGATGACCGTGCTCTGGACCGCCACCTGAATGGCTTCGTCCCCCACCTCGGCGGTGAGCTCCTGCATTTCGGCGATCTGGGCGCGCAGGGCTGGAGAAGGGGAGAACCGGTCCAGTCGCTCGAGGCGCTGGCTCAGGTCGATCATGTCGGCCTGGGTGCCCCGGGCGTTGCGCCAGACCGCGATGCGGTCGGCGAGCCCCGCGACCGCGATGACGATGAACGCCGCCCCGAACAGTTGGCTGATGCTCGGGGCGCGGAACAGCCGCCACGACCGCGCCCACAGACCTGGCGACGCCGCCGGTGAGTTCGTCATGCGCGGTCTATAACTAGGGGGGCGGCGGGCGGCGGGACAAGAGCGGCGCTGGCGGCGGCGTGCGCGCGACTGTAAGCTAGGCCCCCACGTCCCGTGGCCGACCTGCTCGACTCCCTGCGTGAGGCCCTCGCTGACCGCTACGCGGTCCAGCGAGAATTGGGGCGTGGCGGTATGGCCACCGTGTTCCTGGCCGAGGACTTGAAGCACCACCGGTCGGTGGCGATCAAGGTGCTGCATGCCGAGCTGGCCGCGGCCCTAGGCCCCGAGCGGTTCCTGCGCGAGATCGAGATCGCCGCACGGCTGCAGCACCCCCACATCCTTCCCCTGTACGACTCGGGCTCAGCAGCCGGCATCCTCTATTACGTCATGCCGTATGTCGAGGGGGAGTCGCTGCGCGATCGCCTGGCGCGTGAGAAGCAACTGCCGCAGGACGACGTCTTGAGGATCGCGACCGAAGTGGCCGGTGCGCTGGCGTACGCACACTCCCACGGAGTGGTGCACCGTGATATCAAGCCCGAGAACATCATGCTCTCGGGTGGGACGGCGGTGGTGGCGGACTTCGGCATCGCGCGGGCGGTGAGCGCCGCGGGAGGCGGGCACCTCACGCAGACCGGCACCATCATCGGGACACCCGCCTACATGAGCCCGGAGCAGGCCAGCGGCTCAGACGAGATCGACGGCCGCAGCGACCAGTACAGTCTGGCGTGCGTCGTGTACGAGATGCTGGTGGGCGCGCCGCCGTTCACGGGATCCAACGCTCAGGCGATCATGGCGCGCCACTCGCTCGACGTCGTGTCGCCGCCCTCGATCGTGCGGGCCACGATCCCGGACGCCGTCGAGGGGGCGATCCTCCGGGCCCTCTCGAAAGTCCCGGCCGACCGCTATCCCACTACGGCACTGTTCGCCGAGGCGTTGACCACGCCCTCGGGCGCGACCGGGGCGCGTCGCCGGGCGACGCTCGAGCGGGTCGGCCGGCGGCCGCGCCGCCTGGCGTGGTGGGGCGTGCCCGCGGCCGCGATCGCGCTGGCCCTCGTGGGATACGTCGCGGTGCGCTCGGCACGCGCGGGACGCGGGACCGCGGTGACCGGTCTCGACCGGCGGCACGTCGCCGTGTTGTACTTCGCGGACGAGAGCAAGGGGCACTCGCTCGGGTATCTCGCGGACGGTCTCACGGAGGCGCTGATCGACGCGCTGCGGCAGGTGCCGGCGCTGACCGTGGTCTCGAGGAACGGGGCGGCCGCCTATCGCGCCACCACGGCGCCGCTCGACAGCGTCGCCCGGGCGCTGGCTGTGGGAACCATCCTGCGGGGGAGCGTCGACGATGCGGGAGGCCGCTACCGCGTGTCGGTGAATCTCATCGACGGCGCGAGCGGGGCGGACCTGGGCCAGCGGGCCAGCTTCGAGCAGCCGGCCGGCGCCGTGCTGGCGATTCGCGACAGCCTCGCGCGCAAGGTGGCCGAGTTTTTGCGCGTGCGGTTGGGTGAAGAGCTGCGGCTGCGCGAGGAGCAGGCGGGGACGCGGAGCGCCGCGGCCTGGTCGCTGATGCAGCAAGCGGAGCAGACAAGAAAGCGGGCCGATGCATTGTTTGAACACGACAGCGTTGCTGCTGCGAGGGGTGCGCTCCAGCTCGCCGACTCCCTGGCCGCCGACGCGCAGGGAGCGGATCCGCAGTGGGCCGAGCCGTCGGTGTTGCGCGCTGCGATCGCGTATCGTCAAGCCCGGATCGATCTCCGGCCCGCACCGGCGGGTCCGTGGATCGACAAGGGACTGAGCTTTGCCGCGGCGGCTCTCAGGATCGATTCGAGGAACGCAGGTGCGCTGGAACTGCGAGGCACGCTGCACTTCTTGCAGTATTGGCTGCGGCTCACGCCCACACCTGCCGCGGTCGCGGATCTCTTGCGGAGTGCCGAGGGCGACCTCCGCGACGCCGTGTCGGTGTCCCCGGGGCAGGCGAGCGCCTGGAACATGCTCAGCCTGGTCAACTATCAGAAGCCCGATTTCGTCGAGGCGAAGATCGATGCGCAACGTGCCTACGAAGCGGATGCGTACCTGAGTACCGCTGACCAGATCTTGTGGCGCCTGTACACGACATCGTACGACCTGGAGCAGTTCGCAGACGCGCAGCGCTGGTGTGATGAAGGCGTCCGGCGCTTTCCGGCGAACGTGCGGTTCGTGGAATGCCAGCTCTGGCTGATGACGTCGAGTGCGAAAGCCCCGGACGTGGCACTGGCTTGGAAGCTACTGGACGACGTCGTACGGCTCGCCCCGACGCCGATGCGGGCCTACGTCCGGCTGGAGTCGCAGAATGCGGTTGCGGCCGTGCTGGCGCGTGCCGGACTCGGTGACAGCGCTCGCCACCTGCTTGCCCGATCGCGCGGCGGACCCGATGTCGACCCTGAGGTCGAACTCCTTTCGTATCAGGCCTTTGCGTACCTGCTGCTCGGTGACCGGGACGAAGCACTCCGCTTGATTAAGGAGCAGGTGGCGGCGAACCCCGCTCATCGAGTCGGGTTGGCGCGGTCCACGCACTGGTGGTGGCGCGACATCAAGGACGATCCCCGGTTCAAGCAGTTGATCGGCACCGCAAAGTAAGACGCAGGGCCACCTGCGCCCGCCTTGCAGAGACCAACGTTTCAAGATATAACGTACCAGTTTCAAGATAGAACGTGCCAGATTTCTGCTCATCCTGGCCGGGATGACACCAGGAGAGCCACACGCCGAGGGGGTGCCCATGCGCTCTATTCCCGCGAGAAGCGCGCTCCTGGCGACCGTGCTATTCGCCATCGCGTGCTCCGACCAGCGCTCATCGCTGCCCACTGAGCCACCGCTTTCCTCCAGCCTGAGCGCCGGCCGCACCTGCCCGAGCCCGCTCGAACTCGCGGCACTGACGGTTGCACTGTTTGCCCCTGGGGACCTCCTCACGTTCGCTCGGAGCACGCAGTCCGACA
>QHTP01000150.1 GCA_003220855.1 Gemmatimonadota bacterium | reverse complement strand
ACGACGTGTGCATCGTTGGCTCGGGCGCCGGCGGTGGCATGGCCGCCCACGCCCTCACCCGCGCGGGTGCCGACGTGATCGTGCTCGAGGCGGGCGTGCCGTGGGACAACCTGAAAGACTCGGCCATGCTCACCTGGCCGTACGAGTCGCCGCGGCGCGGCCGCTCGACCAAGGACCATCCGTTCGGGGAATTCGACGGCTGCATCGGCGGCTGGGAGATCGAGGGCGAGCCCTACACCCGCGCCCCAGGCACCGAGTTCAGCTGGTGGCGGGCTCGCATGGTCGGGGGCCGCACCAACCACTGGGGCCGGATTTCGCTCCGCTTCGGACCGTACGACTTCAAGCGCAAGAGTCGGGACGGGCTGGGTGACGATTGGCCCATTTCGTACGAGGAGGTCGCCCCCTTTTACGATAAAATCGATCGGCTGATCGGCGTGTTCGGCAGCAAGGAGAGCCTTCCGAACGAGCCGGACGGCGTGTTCCTACCGCCGCCGCGCCCCCGCTGCCACGAGCTGCTGGTCAAGCAGGCGGCGGACCGACTGCACATCACCTGCATTCCGTCCCGGCTCTCGATCCTGACGCACCCGCTCAACGGCCGGGCGCCGTGCCACTACTGCGGCCAATGCAACCGCGGGTGCCGCGTGAACGCCAACTTCACCTCCACCAACGTGCTGATCGGCCCCGCCCTCACCACCGGCCGGCTCACGCTCGTCACCAACGCGATGGCGCGCGAGGTGACGGTGGACAAGGCCGGCCGCGCCTCGGGTGTGGCGTACGTCGACAAGACCACCGGATCGGACCAGCATGTCCGCGCCCGGGTCGTGGTGCTCGCGGCCAGCGCGCTCGAGACGGCGCGCCTGCTGCTCAACTCGAAGTCGTCCGCGTTCCCGAACGGCCTGGCGAACGGCAGCGGGACGGTGGGCAAGTACATCACCGATACGACCGGGACGGACGTGGGGGGCTTCATCCCCAAAATGATGGACCACGTGCCGCACAACCACGACGGCGTGGGTGGGATGCACCTGTACATGCCGTGGTGGCTCGAGGACCAGAAGCTCGACTTCCCGCGCGGCTACCATATCGAGGTCTGGGGCGGGACGCAGGTCCCGAGCTATGGCTTCGGGGGCGGCATCCAGCGGTACCCGTCGGGTGGCGGCTACGGCAAGCAGCTCAAGGACGATTATCGCCGTTACTACGGCGCCACCGTCGGCTTCTCGGGCCGCGGGGAGATGATTCCCAACGACGACACCTACTGCGAGATCGATCCGCGTACGGTCGACCGCTGGGGCATCCCGGTGCTGCGGTTTCACTGGAAGTGGTCGGACCACGAATACAAGCAGGTGAAACACATGCAGGAGACGTTCCGGGCGCTGATCGAGGCCATGGGCGGCGAGGTGTTCTCCCCGATGCCGGGGCCCGAGCGCGGATACGGCATCGCGGCGGGCGGCGTCATCATCCACGAGCTGGGCGGCGCGCGCATGGGCGACGACCCGAAGACGTCGGTGACGAACCGCTGGTGCCAGGCGCACGAGTGCAAGACCCTGTTCGTGACGGACGGCGCGCCGTTCGTGTCGCAGGCCGACAAGAATCCGACCTGGACGATCCTGGCTCTGTCGCTCCGGACCAGTGAATACATCGCGGATCAGATGAAAAAGGGGGCGCTGTGAATTGCGGAACGGGCAACCCCTCCGGCTGCGCTCCTCGACAACCACCCCACCACTCCCCTGGGAGCTTGCCGTCGGGGTCACCCGTTCCGCTGATTCCGCGTCGGGATCGCCCCTCGACCGCGCCGGAGCGCCCATGAGCGCAATCAATCGTCGCAAAGCCGTGCAGATCCTGGCCACGGTTCCCCTGGCCGCGGCATTGCGGTGGCCTCCCGAGTCGGTGCGCGAGGCGGCCGCTCGGACACGCGACGCGCTGGCGCGTGCTGCCCCCTACGAGCCGAAGCACTTCACCGCCCACGAATGGGACACGGTCCGCCTGCTCGTCGATGTGATCATCCCCAAGGACGACCGCTCCGGGAGCGCCACAGATGCCGGGGTCCCCGAGTTCATGGACTTCATGCTGGGGGACGATCCCGACCTCGAGATGCCGATCCGAGGGGGCCTGGCGTGGCTGGATCACGAGTGCGACGATCGCTGGAGCAAGACGTTCGTCGCGTGCAGCGATGCCGAACGGACCGCCCTGGTGGACGACATCGCGTGGCCGAAGCAGGCCAAGCCCCAGTATGCCGCCGGCGTCGCCTTCTTCAACGGCTTCCGGGACCTCACGGCCTCGGGCTTCTTCTCGAGCAAGCTGGGCGTGCAGGACCTGCGCTACATCGGCAACACCTTCGTCGCCGAGTGGAAGGGCTGCCCGCCGGAGGCTCTGGACAAGCTCGGCGTGCGCTACACCGACTGACGGGAAAAGGGAAAGGGGACACGCGAAGCGTGACGGGCAACAAGCGTCTCGGAATCGGGTTCGTGGGCAGCGGCTTCAACGCGCGGTTCCACTTGCAGGGGCTCCAGACCGTGCGCGATGCCGACGTGCTCGGTGTGTGGAGCCCGAACGGGAAGCACGCCGAGGACATGGCCACGCGGGCGCGCCGGCTCGACCTCGGGCCCGCCAAAGCGCATCGCTCGATCGCCGAGATGGTAGCGGACCCGGGTGTCGACGCGCTGTGGCTGTGCGGACCAAACCAGGCCCGGATCGAGAACGTGGAGGAGATCGTGGACGCCGTCACGCGCGGCAAAGGGGCGCTCAAGGGCATCGCCTGCGAGAAGCCGCTGGCGCGCAACGTCGCCGAAGCGCAGCGCGTCACCGAGCTGGTGAAAAAGGCGGGCCTCGCGCACGGCTACCTGGAGAACCAGCTGTTTGCGCCCGCCGTTTCGCAAGGGAGGGCGATCATCTGGGCACGGGGCGCGTCGCTCACCGGCCGGCCGTATCTCGCGCGCGCGGCCGAAGAGCACAGCGGACCGCATATGCCGTGGTTCTGGCGTGGGGACCTGCAGGGCGGCGGAGTCCTGAACGACATGATGTGCCACTCGTCGCTGGTCGTGCGTCACCTCCTCACCAAGCCCGGCGCCCCGCTCGCGACGGTGCGGCCGGTGCGCGTGACGGGTCATATCGGCAGCCTCAAATGGAGCCAGCCGGCCTATGCGAAGCAGCTGCAGCAGCGCATGGGCAAGGAAGTGGACTATACCAAGCGGCCCTCGGAAGATTTCGCGAGCGTGATGATCGAGTTCGCGACGGACGACGGCGCTACCGTGCTCGGTGAAGCCACGACCTCGTGGAGTTTTGTGGGCGCGGGGCTGCGCCTCTCCGCCGAGCTGCTCGGCCCCGAGTATTCCATGTCATGGAACTCGCTCGACAGCCCGCTCCGGCTGTTCTTCAGCCGCGAGGTGAAGGGTCAATCCGGTGAAGACCTGGTCGAGAAGCAGAACGCGGAGATGGGGCTCATGCCCGTCATCTCGGACGAGGCGGCGGTCTACGGCTACGAGGCCGAGGACCGGCATTTCGTGCGCGTGTTCCTCGGGCGCGAGGCGCCGCAACTCACGTTCGACGACGGCCTCGAGGTCGTGAAGCTGCTGATGACGGCCTATATGAGCGCCGAGCAGGGGAAGACGCTGGAGTTCGCCCCCGCAGGCATCGAGAAATTCGTGCCGGCGGTGGCGAAGGGAACGTGGAAACCATGAGGCTGGCGTTCCTGGCGCTCGTCGCCGCCGCGGCGCCCATGAGGGCGCAACAATGGCCCGTTCACTCTATGGACCGCCCCCGCCCTGCCGTCGTCGATCCCGGTCCGGAGCGTCCACCGGTGGCGCCACCGTCGGATGCGATCGTGCTGTTCGACGGCAAGAGCCTCGCACAGTGGCAGTCCGAGGACAGCACGGCGGCGAAATGGGTCGTGCGAGACGGTTACTTCGAGGTGGCGCCACACACGGGGGCGATCGTGACGAAGCGCGGCTTCGGCGACGTCCAGTTGCACGTCGAATGGGCGACGCCGGTGCCGGCCACGGGCGAGGGCCAGGATCGCGGCAACAGCGGCGTCTTCATGATGACGCACTATGAGATTCAGGTGCTCGATTCCTATCACAGCGACACGTACGCCGACGGCCAGGCCGCCGCCGTCTACGGACAGACCCCCCCGCTCGTCAATGCGAGCCGCCCGCCGGGCCAATGGCAGACCTACGACATCATTTTTCACCGGCCCCGCTTCACAGCGGACGGCGCCGTGCGCGACTCGGCGCGGGTGACGGTGCTGCACAACGGCGTGCTCGTCCAGGACAACACGATCATCACCGGCTGGACGGTGCACGGGCAGCGCGCCCATTACGCACCGCATGCCGACCGGCTGCCGCTGCTGCTGCAGGATCACGGCCATCCCGTACGCTATCGCGACATCTGGATCCGCGAGCTGCGCGAGCACCAGTGACCGCATGATGCGTCGAGCGGTGTTCGTCGTCGTCACGGTGGGCGGAATCATGGCCGCGCCACTCACGGCGCAGGTGCCAGCCGCCGCCGCGGACATGCTGCGGCGACTGTACGCCTCCCGCGAGTTCGCACCCGAGCACTTCGGTCCGGCGCGCTGGATCACGGGCGGGACGGCGTACACCACCGTCGAGCCGGCGCCCGACAACGGGGGATCCGACATCGTGCGCTACGAGACGGCGACGGGCGCCCGCAGCGTCGCCGTCGCCGCGCGGCAGCTCATCCCCCGGGGCGCCACAGAATCCCTCGACATCGACGACTACGACTGGTCGAGCGACGCGTCGAAGCTCCTCATCTTCACCAACACACAACGGGTGTGGCGCCAGAACACCCGCGGGGACTACTGGGTGCTCGACCGCACCGGTGGGGGAGCGCCGAAAAAACTGGGGGGCGACGCGCCGGCGTCGTCGCTCATGTACGCCAAGTTCTCCCCCGATGGCAACCGGGTCGCGTACGTGCGGCAAGGGGACCTCTACGTCGAGCGTCTGGCCAACGGCCGCATCACGCGTCTCACCACCGGCGCCGACTCGCTGCACGTGAACGGCATGACCGACTGGGTCTACGAAGAGGAGTTCGACCTGCGTGATGGCTTCCGCTGGTCCCCCGACGGAGCCCGCATCGCCTACTGGCACTTCGACATGACCGGCGTGGGCAGATTTCTGCTCACCAACGACACCGACTCGCTCTACCCGTTCGTCACGCCCGTGCAATACCCGAAGGCGGGCACTACGAACTCCGCCGTCACGGCCGGCGTCGTGAGTGCGGACGGCGGTCCCACCAGGTGGTTGCAGGTGCCCGATGATCCGCGCGAGAACTACCTCCCCCGCCTCGAATGGGCGGGGCCGCAAGAGCTGGTGCTGCAGCGCATCAACCGTGCCCAGAACACGGATCGCGTCATGCTCGCCGACGCCAGCACCGGCGCCGTCCGCGCCGTGCTGGTGGAGCGGGACAGCGCCTGGCTCGACGTAGTGGACGACCTGCAATGGCTCGCCGGCGGCAAGGAGTTCACCTGGCTGAGCGAGCGTGACGGGTGGCGTCACGTGTATCGGGTCAGCCGGGACGGCCAGACCGTGCACCTCGTCACACCGGGCGCCTTCGACGTGATCGAGGTCGCCGCACTAGACGAGCCGGGGGGCTGGCTGTACTACATCGCGTCGCCGGACAATGCGACCCAGCGCTACCTGTACCGCGTGCCGCTCGATGGCCGCGCGGCGGCGCAGCGCCTCTCCCCCGTCGATCGACCGGGCACGCACTCCTACGACATCTCGCCGGACGCCCGGTGGGCCTGGCACACCTATTCGACGTTCGACACCCCGCCCGTGACCGACCTGGTACGCCTGCCCTCCCACGCCACGGCCCGCACGGTCGTTGCGAACGAGCGACTGCGCGGGGCCGTCGCACCGCTCACGTCGCGGCGCGGCGAATTCTTCCGCGTGGCGCTTCCCGACAGCGCGACCCTCGACGGCTGGATGATTCGGCCCCGCGACTTCGATTCCACCAGGACCTACCCCCTGCTGATGTACGTGTACGGCGAGCCCGCCGGGCAGACCGTGCGCGACCAGTGGATGGGTGGCCTGGGGCTATGGTTCCGGATGCTCGCCGATCAGGGCTACGTCGTCGCGAGCGTGGACAACCGCGGCACGCCGGCGCCGCGCGGCCGGGCGTGGCGCAAGGTGGTGTATGGCGCCATCGGTGTGCTGTCGAGCCGCGAGCAGGCCGACGCCGTGCGCGCCCTGACACGCTCCCGGCGCTACCTCGATTCGACCCGGGTGGGCATCTGGGGGTGGAGCGGCGGCGGCTCGAGCACGCTGCAGGCGATGTTCCGCTACCCCGACGTCTATCAGGTGGGGATGAGCGTGGCGCCGGTGCCCGACGAGCGGCTGTACGACACGATCTACCAGGAGCGCTACATGGGCCTGCCGCAGGAGAACGCGGGGTACGAGACCGCGTCTGCTATCAGCCACGCCGAGGGACTGCGCGGTCGCCTGCTCGTGGTGCACGGCTCCGGCGACGACAACGTCCACTATCAGGGCACCGAGCGGCTGCTGAACCGGCTGATCGCCCTCGGGAAGCCGGTCGACTTCATGGAGTATCCCAATCGCAGCCATTGCATCTGCGAGGGCCAGGGCACGACGCTGCACGTGTACTCCCTGCTGACGCGCTACCTGCTCGAGCACCTAGCTGCGGGGCCGCGCGGCCGCGGAGGTGTGTGATGCTCGCCGCCTTGGTCGTGGCGCTCGCGCTCGACTCCGGGTTCACCGTCGTCCCGCGCCCCGTGCACCTCACGCCGAGACCCGGCACCTTCACGCTCACGGCGGGAACGGTCATCGCCACCGACCAGGCGAGCCGCGCCCTCGGCGCGATGCTCGCCGACTATCTGTTTCCCGCCACTGGCTTCCGCCTGGCCGTGCGCGGGGGCGCCCCGGCCCCGGCGGGTGGGGAGTCGATCTCGATCCGGCTCGACACTACGCTGCATGCGCTCGGCGACGAGGGGTATCGGCTGGACGTGAGCCGCGGAGCCGTCACGATCCGTGCGGCCCGACCGGCGGGCGCGTTCTACGCCATTCAGACGCTGCGCCAACTCTTCCCCGCCGCGATCCTGCGACAGGCGAAGGTGACCGGAACGGCGTGGACTATTCCAGCCGTGTCGATCGAGGACTATCCGCGCTTCAGCTGGCGCGGGATGCATCTGGACGTGGGGCGCCATTTCATGCCGAAGGAGTTCGTGAAGAAGTACATCGGTCTCCTGGCGTTCCATAAGATGAACCGCTTCCACTGGCACCTCACCGAGGATCAGGGGTGGCGCATCGAGATCAATCAGTACCCGCGCCTCACGCAAGTGGGCGCCTGGCGCACGCAGACGATCATCGGCCGGCCGGACCGGCGGGACTCGACCACGTGGCGGTTCGACGGCCAGCCGCACGGCGGCTTCTACACCCAGGACGACGTCCGTGAGATCGTGGCGTACGCGCAGGCGCGGTTCGTCACGATCGTGCCCGAGATCGAAATGCCGGGGCATTCGCAGGCCGCGATCGCCGCGTATCCCGAGCTGGGGAACAAGGGCGACACGCTTTCCCCCTGGACCAGCTGGGGCGTGGACGAGAACATCCTCAATCCCGGCGAGCAGACGATCCGGTTCTACCAAAACGTGCTGACGGAAGTGATGGGGTTGTTTCCGGGCCATTGGATCCACATCGGCGGCGATGAGGCCCCGAAGGCCCAGTGGAAGACGAGCCCGCTCGCACAGGAGCGCATCCACGAGCTCGGCCTGAAAGACGAGGACGAGCTGCAGAGCTGGTTCACGCGCCGCATGGACGAGTTTCTCACCGCCCATGGCCGCTCGCTCATCGGCTGGGACGAGATTCTCCAGGGGGGGCTCGCGCCCAATGCTACCGTGATGTCGTGGCGCGGCACCGAGGGCGGCATCGCGGCGGCCCGGGCAGGGCACGATGTGGTGATGGCGCCCGGGTCGCACACGTACTTCGACCACTATCAGTCCACCGACACGACGCGCGAGCCGCTGGCGATCGGCGGGTTGCTGCCGCTCGACACGGTGTACGCGTTCGAGCCCGTGCCCGCAGAGCTCACGGCGGACGAAG
>QHTP01000039.1 GCA_003220855.1 Gemmatimonadota bacterium | reverse complement strand
CCAACCGAGCGAGTCGACCTGCGTGGCCACGTCCCACACCGCGTCCCAGGCGTCGTCTTCCTGGTTGTCGTTGTAGATCGCGTAGTCGCGCTTCACCCCGGCGGGGTTCACGGCGAACTCGAAGCCGTTGCGCCGGTCATGATACGAATCGATCATGATCTTGAGCTGGTCCGTGGCGGCGCGGACGTCGCGGCGCGCGAGCAGCTTCAAGATGCTGTCGGGATGGGGGTCGAACGCCCGGATGAAGACGTAGAGGTTGCGATCGTCGTAGGCGACCTTCGCCTCGGTGGCATATCGCGGGTCGCCGTCTTCCTTCGGCTGGAACTCGCGGAACTGGGTGATCGCCGGTGCCAGGCGCCAGACGGCGTCGTCGTCCCGACCATCGATCACCACGGGGCTGGTCGCCCGCACGGCGGATGCCCGCTTGGCGCCGGCCGAGGGGTCGGCGCCGCCAGTGGACGGCGACGAGGTGGATTGGAGCACGATCGCGAGCAGGACCACAGCGGGCATGACGGAAGCCTCCGGAACCTGGTCGGACGATTAGACAGGTCCTACGGGCAAAGGGTTGGGCAGGTTCCGGCCGTGACGAAGCCATGACAAAAGCCCCCGGGCCATGCCCGGGGGCTTTTAGGTCCGCAGATGCGGACAGGGTCAGTTGTGCTTGGCCACCATGCTCGGCTCGACCGGTGCTTCGCCGTCGAACACCAAGTGCCCTGCCTCGAACCGCGCCCCGCGCAGAGCCAGTGTCAGCACCTCGTCAAGATCCTCCACCAGATGCACCTTCAGCGACGAGCGCACGTCCTCGGGGAGGTCCTCGAGATCGGCTGCGTTCTCCTTCGGCAGCACGACCGTACGGATGCCGGCGCGTACGGCACCGAGCACTTTTTCCTTGACTCCTCCGATCGGCAACACCCGGCCCCGCAGGGTGATCTCGCCCGTCATGGCCAGGTCGTGGCGTGCCGACCGGCGCGACAGCGCCGAGACTAGTGCCGTCGCCATGGTGACGCCCGCCGAGGGTCCGTCCTTCGGGATGGCGCCGGCCGGGACGTGGACGTGGATGTCCGTGTCGGCGAACGCCTCCTCGGGAATGCCGAGCTGATCGGCATGCGACTTGGCGTACGTGAGGGCCGCCCGCGCCGACTCCTTCATGACGTCGCCCAGCTGGCCGGTGAGCACGAGCTCGCCCTTGCCACGCATCACGCTCGCCTCGACGAACATGATGTCGCCGCCGACGGGCGTGTAGTACATGCCCGTGGCCACGCCCACCTGATCTTCCCCCGCCTTGTGCTCCGGATGGACCTTGGGCCGTCCGATCAGGTCGTCCACGTCGCCCGCATCGACGCGGATGCGCTCCACGCCACCGCCCGCGATCTTGCGTGCGACCTTGCGGCCGAGCTTCCCGATCTCGCGCTCCAGCTGGCGGACTCCCGCTTCGCGCGTGTAGCTGGTGATGATCTCGCTCAGCGCGGCATCCGTGATCTCGAGCTGCTCGGGCGAGAGCCCGTTGTCGCGCAGCTGGCGGGGCACCAGGTAGCGCTTGGCGATCTCGAGCTTCTCCCGCTCCGTGTAGCCGGCGAAGTTCACCGTCTCGAGCCGGTCGAGCAACGGCCCCGGAATGCTTTGCGGGAAGTTCGCCGTCGCGATGAACAAGACCTCCGAGAGGTCGAACGGCACTCCCAGATAATGATCCGTGAACGAATCGTTCTGTGCCGGATCGAGGACTTCGAGCAGCGCCGCAGCCGGGTCGCCCTGGAACGACACGCCCAGCTTGTCCACCTCGTCGAGCAGGAACACGGGATTCTTGGCGCCCGCCTGCTTCATCCCCTGGATGATGCGACCGGGCATGGCGCCCACGTAGGTGCGACGGTGACCCCGGATGTCCGCCTCGTCGCGCGCGCCTCCGAGGGAAATGCGCACGTACGGCCGGCCCATGGCCCGCGCGATCGATTTCGCGATCGACGTTTTTCCGACACCGGGCGGCCCGACGAACAGGAGAATGGGCCCCTTGGCTTCCTTGTCGTCGTCGTTGCCCTGCGCCGCTTGCTGCGGCGCGCGCTGGCGCAGCTGGCGCACCGCCAGGAACTCGAGCACCTGGTCCTTCACGTCATTGAGGCCGTAGTGGTCCTGCTCGAGGATTTCCCCCGCCCGCTTCAGGTCGAGCGACTCTTCGGCCCGCTTGTTCCAGGGCAGCTCCGCCATGGTTTCGAGGTAGGTACGGATCACCTGCGCTTCCATGGAATCGCGATTCGCCCGCTCCAGCCGCTGGAGCTCCCGCTCGACCTCCTTCTTGGCGGCCTCGGGGAGCTCGAGCGCCGCGAAGCGCTTCCGCAGCTCGTCCCCCTCGACCACCTCGTCCTCTTCACCCAGCTCTTTGTGGATCGCCTTCAGTTGCTCTCGCAGGAACATCTCGCGCTGCCGCTCGCCCAGCTCCTCCTGGACCTGCGACTTGATGTGCTCCTGGGCGTCCAGTACGCCGATCTGTCGCTGGACGTGCACCAGGACACGCCGCAGCCGGTCTTCGACGGACAGGGTTTCCAGCAGGCCCTGGCGCTCCCCCGGCGGGATCTCGAGGTAGCCTGCGACCAGGTCTGCCAGCCGCCCGGGGTCGGCCACGCCCTCGAGCACCTGCCGGACCACTTCCTCCGGGAGGCCCGATTTCTGGCCCAGCTCGGCCGCCCGCTCGCGCGCTTCGCGGTGCAGTCCCACGAAGGCGGCGTCGTCGGAGTTGAGCGGGGGCAGGTCTTCCACCTCGCGCACGACGGCCTCGAGGTAGCGACCATTCTCGCTATAGTGCAGCGCGGTCGCCCGGCTCTCGCCGTGCAGCAGCAGCTGCACGCCGCCGAGCCCGCGCTGGATCTGACTGATTTTCGCGATGGTCCCGGTGGTGTACAACACGCCGGGGTTCACCGTATCGACGTTCTCGCGCTGCGCCACCGCGAAGATGAGGTGCGAGTCGCTCTTCAAAGCGGACTCGATGGCGCGCAACGTCGCCGGCCGTCCGGCGCCGATCGGCAGGGACACACCGGGAAACAACACGACCTCCCGGAGGGGCAGCACCGGGAGCGTCACTCTCTCAGACATTGATATGATCTCGTTGTCAGGGTCTTGTCTGCCTCGTATCGTCACGGGTCGTTAGCATCGTTCATGCCATCCAAAAACGTCGAACTGAGCACGCTCGTTCCATCGCTTGGCGGTCAATTAGGCAGACGCTGCCGAATAGCCATTGAAGCGAGCACGTCGTACCGTCGCTTTGGCGCTGGCGTCCGCCGTAAGTCAAGAGCCGCTTGGCGGTTGCATGCCCGGTCTGCGGCGGCTAATCTATCGGCGCGCACTTCACGCGAGCGGGGATGAACGCAGCAGACAAGGCACTCGCGGCCCGCCTGGCCCAGGCGCTCGGCAGCGCCTATACGCTCGAAGGGGAAATCGGCCGGGGCGGGATGGGCGTCGTCTTCAACGCTCGCGACGAGCGACTGAAGCGCCGCGTCGCCGTCAAGGTGCTCCCACCCGAGCTCGCATTCCGCGAAGAAGTCCGGTTGCGCTTTCTGCGCGAGGCGGAGACCGCGGCGCGCCTGTCACATCCCCACATCGTGCCGATCCACTCAGTGGGCGAGGGCGCCGACGGACTGGTGTATTTCGTGATGGCGTATGTGGACGGGGAGTCGCTCGGGGCGAAGCTCAAGCGACGCGGCCGGCTGCCGCCGGACGAGGCGCGTCGCATCATGCTGGAGACGGCGGACGCGCTCGGCGCCGCCCACGCGCTGGGCATCATACACCGCGACGTGAAGCCGGACAACATCCTGCTGGAGGGCAGTCGCGGGCGCGTCGTGGTCACCGACTTTGGAATCGCGAAGGCGCTGTCATCGTCTTCGGGGTCCGCGACGCTCACGGCGACCGGGGTCGCGATCGGGACGCCGCATTACATGAGCCCGGAGCAGGCCGCGGGCGACCGAGAGATCGACGGGCGCTCGGACATCTACAGCTTGGGAGTGGTGGCGTATCAGACGCTGGCGGGGGAGCTGCCGTTCCAGGCCCCCACCGTGCCCGGGATCCTGATGAAGCAGATCACCGAGCGGGCGCCCCTCGTCAGCGACAAGCGACCGGACGTTCCGGAGGACCTCACCGCGTGCGTGATGCGGTCACTCGAGAAGGATCCGGAGGACCGTTGGCCCACGGCGGACGCGCTGCGGCGCGCGCTCGAGGCGCGCAGCGCCACGATGTACCAGCCGCGTCGCCCCAGTCCGGGGCGGGGGGGGCGGCCGCTTCCCCCGGCCGCGCGCGAGCCCGTGCCCGGAAGGCACGCGACCGCGGAGCGGGCCGCCCGGCGGCTCGAACGGATGCAGGAGCGCCCGCAGCTCGCGCCGAGCGGAGAGCCTGTGATCGTACGCGAGCTGCGGAGCCGGTTCGTCACGTGGGCGTCGGTGTGTGGCTCGCTCTTCATGATCAACGTCGCGACAGGGCAGCACCGGCCGAGCTGGTCGCTGTTCGTCGCGGGTGTCTGGGCGGGCACGGTCCTGGTCCCCCGCGTCGTCCGGCTGTGGCACGCCGGATACTCCTGGCGTGACGTGCTTGCCCGGCCGCCCGCCCCCGACGCAATCGAGGCGCGCCTCGCCGCCGGAGGCCGCCGCCCGGTCGAGCTGCCGCGCGCCACGACCGACGAATTCGGCCACGAGGCCGAGTCGATCCAGCAGGCACGCAGCGACCGCAAGGCGATCCTCCGGATCGTGGATCGGCTGCCCAAATCGGAGCGGAAGCTGCTGCCCGACATCGTGGCGACGGCCGACTCGCTGCTCAATCGGGCCGAGGAGCTCGCGCGCACGCTGCAAGCGATGAGCGGCAGCGTGGACCAGGGAGCCCTGAGGCGGCTGGAGGAGAAAATCGACGCGACCAAGCGTCAGCCGGACGGAGTCGAGCGCGACCGGCAGGTGAGCCTGCTCAACCGCCAGCGCCAGGCGCTGACCGACCTGCTTACCCGGCGTCAGCTGGTGGCGGATCAGCTGGAGTCGTGCGTGCTGGCGATGCAGAACGTGCGATTCGACTTGCTGCG
Source organism: Gemmatimonadota bacterium (assembly GCA_003220855.1). Taxonomy (GTDB): domain Bacteria; phylum Gemmatimonadota; class Gemmatimonadetes; order Gemmatimonadales; family GWC2-71-9; genus AG41. Next base: position 22,882 of record QHTP01000039.1, on the reverse strand, counting down.
CCTGCGCTCGGCCGGCGTGGCGGTGGCGCTGGACGACCTCACGCGCGCCACGCAACAAGCGCGTGCGCTGTCGCGCGATGTGGACCATGTGATCGCCGCCGCCGGAGAGATCAAGCAGGCGCTGGGCGAGCAGCCGGGGGCTTAGGGCGTCTCGCGTACCCGGCAGCGCATGAGGCGGTCCGGCGCATCCGCCACCTCGATACCAAACTCCGCCAACGCCAGGAACTGAGAGGCGGCGTCCTCGCAGCGGCCGTCCCGCAAGGCGACCGCGGCGCGGAGCTCGTACGGCGTGGTCCATCCGGGATGTGCGAGCCCCGCAGCGGCCAGTACACTGTCGGCGAGTCGGACTGGTCCCGTGAGAGCGAGGGCCGCGAGCGGATCGTGCAGCATGCCCGCGGGGAACGGGTGGCGATAAGTGGCCCGACCGATCGCGAGCGAGCGGCGCAGCGCCGCGGCGGTGCCCGGCCAATCCGCGTCGCGCGCGGCGACCGCGGCCAGGCCTGCTTCGGCCTCCGCCGTATCGCCGCCGCGGGCCAGGGCCTCCCCCAGAAGGGCAACGCGCCGCCGCTGGTCCCCCCGGCGCGCCGCGAGAGCGGCAGCGAACAGCAATGCTTCAGGGTCGCGCGTGCGGACCAGGCCCGGCAGGACGCTGTCCGCGAACGCGCTGTCGCCCGCTGCGAAGCGCATGCGCGCGACGCGCACCAACCAGACCGGATTGTCGGGTTGGGCGCGGTGCGCGGCCTCGAGGATCGGGCCCTGCGTGGACGGGACGCGCGGCGAGGTCATGGCGCGCGCCAGCAGCACCGGGGTGGTGCCCGGGTGGCCGCCGACGCGGACCTCCAGGGCCATGAGGGAGTCGAAGACGTGCGAGTCCCACACGGGGTCGAGGAACCGGCGGGCCGCCACGAACTCGAGCTCGGGACGGTCGTCCCGGTGGGTGAGCGTCCCTCGCTCGGCGAGCTGCGCGACACCGGCCTCGTCCAACAGGCGGCGACCGAAGTGATCGCCCACCGAGTCGATCCCCAGCCATTCGCGGGAGAGCCCCTCCAACGCCGTACCGGGGGCCAACAGCCGTCCGATCCAGGCCCGATCGTACCGGAGCGGGCGGTCGGAACCCAGGATCATGAGGTCGAGGCTCGAGGAAAACCACACCTCCACGTGGGGGAACACGGCGCGTACGTTTCGCACGATCCCGGCGACGACGGGCAGGGGCAGCTGGTAGAGCTGCACCCACTGGCTGAACACACCGCCGTCGGCGAGGCGCGAGCGCACGATTCGGAAGAACTCCGGCGTATAGAGTGTCGCGACGCCGGCGACCCACGGATTGGACGGCTCGGAGACGATGACGTCGAACAGATCGCGGCGCAATTGCAGCGCGCTGCGCGCGTCGTCCACCACGGCTGAAACGATCGGCCGCGCCAACACCGAGTCGTTCACGCGAGCGAACAGCCCGCTCACCGACAGGACGGCAGGCTCGATCTCCACCACGCGTACGCGCCGCATGCCGGGGACATCCGCCAGCACGCGCGTCGTGACCCCGCTCCCGAAGCCGATCACGAGCGCCGACGTCGCCTCCGGCCGCGCCGCCACCGGAGCCAGCCCGAGCATGATCTGGGTGTCCATGTCACCCTGGTCCGAGGCGTCGACCTTGCCGTTGACGCGGAGCGTGCGGCCGGTGACGCCCTCCCAGACGCTGACGGTCGCGTTCCAGCCTTCGCGGAATGCGAGCTGGCGCGCTCCGCGGTGGGCGAGGAAGGCCTGGCGCGCGGCGGGGCCCATCGCGTCGCGCGCGTAGATGGTGGGGCCGAGATCGATCAAGCGAGAGCTCCAGCCCGGGGCGCCGAAGGCGGCGCCCAGCGCAATGCTCCCGAGCCCACCCGCCAAGAGCACGCGCAGCCGCAAGGCGCGGTGCTCCGCCGAGCCCTCTGCCACCCCGCGAGCCGCGAGCGCCGCGAGCACCAGGGCGGCCACGCCGTTGATGACGAGACCGAGCCGCAGGGTGGTCTCGGTGCCGAAAGTGACGACGAGCACGAAACCGGTGAGCACGGCACCCACGATGCTGCCGAGTGTGTTGAGCGCGTAGGCGACGCCGACGTCGGCGCCTCGTGCCGCGTCCCGCGGCGCGGCGAGGTCCGCCAGGAGCGGAAAGGTCAATCCCATCCCCACCGCGGGAATCAGCACCACGGCACCGACCGCGAGGCCCAGCAGCCCCAGGCGCTCGGTCGCACCGAAGCCCGGATGCCCGAACACCCTGATGACGTAGAGCGGCAGCGCCCCGAAGAACGCGAGCAACAGCGCCGCTCCCGCTCCGGTAATGCCCTGGGCGAGCGCCGCATCGGCCACCGGAGGCGGCCGGGCGGGGCTCCGCCGCGCGACGATCGCGCTGCCCAAGCCGATGCCAAGCAGGAAGGCGAGCAGCACGAGCGTGAAGGCATAGGTCGAGCCTCCGACCACCATCACGAGGACGCGCGTCCAGGCGATCTCGTCGAGCAACGACGCAAACGCGGTCACGGCGAGGAGGGCGAGGGCCACGCGCCGAGTGCGATCCGACGGCCGGGCGGTTGGTGCCGGCGCGGCGGGGCTCGGGTCGAGCGGCCGCGCCAGCGCGAGGGCCGCGGCCCCGAGGGTCAGGTTGAGCGCGGCCGTCGCGTACAGCGAGGGGCGAATCCCGACCCGTTCGATCAGGAAGAACCCGGCGAGCGCGGTGCCGACGACCGCGCCCAGCGTATTGAGCGCGTACAGGCGCCCCAGGGAGGTCTGGAGCCGATCGCGCTCCACCCCCATGAATCCCTTCGTCAGGGCCGGGAGCGTCCCCCCCATGAGCGTCGTCGGCACGAGCAGCACGAGCGCCGCGAGGCCGAATCGCAGGGCGACGCTCGCGGCGCCCCCCAGGGCGAGCGCTCCCGCGGCGCCGATATAGACTCGATGCGCCAGCGACAGCACGAAGGGAGACGCGAGCCCGAACGCGCCGATCGCGATCTCGAGCCAGCCATAGAGCGCGGCGGGCCTCGCGTGGCGGTCCGCTTTCCGCCCGAGCAGCCAGGCGCCGAGGCCGAGGCCGCCCATGTAGGCGGCCACAACGGTGGTGATGGATTGGATGGTAGACCCGAAGGCCTGGTACAGAATGCGGACCCACAGGAGCTCGTACACGAGCCCGGTGGCGCCGGAGAAGAAAAATAGCAGGCTGTACGCGCGCGCCGCGTTAGAACGCATGCAGCAGGCGCATCGCTTGAGCGAGATCGTCTACCTGCGGCAGGATGAAATCCTCGAGATCGGGGGCGTAGCCCACGAACGTGTCGGTCGACGCCACGCGTTTCACGGGCGCGTCGAGCCAGGAGAAGCACTCGTCGGCGAGACGGGCGGCGATCTCGGCGCCGTAGCCCCACGAGAGCGAGTCTTCGTACGCCACCAGCACCTTGTTGGTCTTGCGGACCGACGTCGCGATCGTCTCCCAATCCACCGGAGAGAGGGTCCGCAAGTCGATCACTTCGACGCTCACGCCGTCCTGCTCGTCGAGCTGCTTGGCCGCGACCAGCGAGCGCTGCACCACGGCGCCGTACGTCACCACGGTCAGGTGCCGTCCCTCGCGCACCCGCTTCGCCTTGCCGAACGGGATCATGAAATTGGGGCCGGGGTTGGGCGCCTTGTTGTACGTCTGGCGGTAGAGGTGCTTGTGCTCGAGGAACAGCACGGGATCGTCGCAGCGGATCGCGGTCCGCAGCAGGCCATTGGCGTCGAGCGCGGAGCTGGGGCAGACGACGCGCAGTCCCGGCACGGCGGTGAAGACGACGGCGCCCGTCTGCGAGTGATAAATCGACCCACCCTTGAGGTATCCGCCGTAGGTCACCCGGACGACGGCAGGACAGCTGAAGGCGTTGTTCGAGCGCCAGCGCAGCGTGGCCAGCTCGTTGCGGAGCTGATGGTAGGCGGGCCAGATGTAATCGAAGAACTGGATCTCCACGACGGGCTTCAAGCCCCGCGTCGCGAGCCCGATCGCCCGGCCCACGATATTCGCCTCGGCGAGCGGCGAGTTGTACACGCGGTCGCTCCCGAACTGGCGCTGCAGCCCCCAGGTGACCTTGAAGACGCCACCCTTGCCCTTCACCTGCGCGAGGTGCTGCTCGCGGCTGGCGTCGGCAACGTCTTCGCCAAACACGAGGATGCGGGGATCGCGCGCCATCTCGTCTTTGAGACAGGTGTTGAGGAGATCCACCATGGTCGTCGGATCGCCGCCGAACTGGGGATCGTCCTCGGTGTCGAACTGCTCCGAGGTCGGATCCACGTCGGGCGAGTAGACGTACAGCAGCGCGCTCTCGGGCTTGGGCTGGGGCGACGCCAACGCCATGTCCGCGGCGACGGCGATCTCCTCCTCGACGCTCCGCTTGATGCCCTCGATCTCCGCCTCAGTGGCGACACCGTCGGCGATCAGGCGCCTCGGGAACGCCTGCACGCCGTCGCGACGCGCGTCTTCGTCGCGCTCCTTGGGCGGGCGGTACAGCACTTCGTCGTCCGAGAGGGAGTGCGAGTATGGACGGATGACGTGGGCGTGCACGAGGGCGGGGCCCTTGCGCTGGCGCACGTACTCCGAGGCGCGCAGCAGCACGTCGTACGACGCAACGGGATCGCAGCCGTCGACTTCCTCGACCAGCAGGCCGGGGAACGTCTTCACGAGCTTCGACACGGAGCCACCGGCCGTCTGAACTTCGACGGGCACCGAAATCGCGTAGCCGTTGTCCTCGATGAGGAACAGGATCGGCAGCTTCAAGTTGGTGGCGCTGTTCAGGGCCTCCCAGAACTCTCCTTCGCTCGTCGTGCCGTCGCCCGCCGACACGTATACGAGGTCGTCGGTCCGGGTAGGCTTGTCGGGGATGGCGTCGTTGCGCGCATAGCGGAGCCACGCTTCGGCGCAGCCCACGGCCTGCAGGAACTGCGTACCGGTGGGGCTCGATTGGCTGACGATATTCAGCGCTTTGTGACCCCAGTGGGACGGCATCTGCCTGCCGCCGGAGTTGGGGTCGTCGGCGGCGCCGACCGCGGAAAGCAGCATCTCGGTGGGGGTCATGCCCAGCGCCAGGCAGAGGGCGCGGTCGCGATAATACGGATAGAACCAATCGTAGGCGGGACGGAGCGCCTTGGCGGCGGCGACGAGCACGGCTTCGTGCCCGGCCCCGGAAATCTGGAAGTAGATCTTGTTCTGGCGCTTGAGCTGGATCTCCTTGTCGTCGATGCGTCGCGACAGGAGCATCACCCGGTACATGTCGAGCAGGTCGGCCTTGGTCAGCGCCTTGGCGGCCCGAGGCCCGAGTTGCGTGCGCGTCGCCATGGCCCAAAGATAGCCGGGCGTGCAATATTTGCCGACATGAACGAAGCGGCGACGCACCGCGTCCTCGAGCGCTTTGCCTGCGGCCTGCACGCTTTGACCGTGAAGCACGCCGGCGAGGAGCACGGGATGACGGCCAGTTGGGTCAGCCAGGCCTCGTTCCATCCGCCGATGGTCGTCGTCGCGGTGGAGAACCGCTCCAAGACGGTCGGCATGATCCGCGACGCGCATCACTTCGCGATCAGCGTGCTGCGCGCCGGTCAGCGTGACGTGGCCGAGAAGCTGGGTCGGGCTTCGGCCGACGCTCCCCACAAGCTCAAGGGAATCAAGACCAAACCCGCGCCCACGTCGGGCGTCCCGGTGCTGACCGACGCGCTCGGGTGGGTCGAGTGCCGCGTCGTGGCCACGCTCCCGAGCGGGGACCACACGCTGCTGCTGGGAGAGGTGCTCGAAGCAGGGGTGGAAGAGGGGGAATAGGGACTCGGGAATCGGGGCTCGGGGTTTAGGGGCGTCCAGATCTCTCGTAGACGACTTTCCCACCCACGATCGTGCAGCGCACCCGCGCCTGATCGAGCGAATCGGCCGGCAGCGTGAAGAGATTGCGGTCGAGCACCACGAGATCGGCGTCGTAACCGGGGGCGAGGACGCCGCGGGTGCGCTCGTCGAAGGTCGCGAAGGCGTTGCCCCACGTGTAGGCGCGCAATGCCTCGTCCACGCCGATCTTCTGCTCCGGGATCCAGCCATCGGGGTTCTTCCCATCGAGCGTGCGGCGCGACACGGCCGCGTACACGCCGAGTACGGGGTCGAGCGGCGCGACGGTCCAGTCGGAGCCGAAGGCCAGGGTGGCGCCGGTGGCGAGCAGCGTGCGGAACGCGTACGTCGTCCGGATCCGCACCGGCCCGATGCGCTGCTCCACCCAGCGGCCGTCGTCGATGGCGTGGTAGGGCTGCATCGACGCGATCACGCCCTGGTTCCCGAACTGGGGAATGTCCTGGGGACGCAGGTGTTGGGCGTGCTCGACGCGGAAGCGGCGGTCGCGCCGACCGTGCGCGCGTGCGACGCTGTCGTAGATCGACAGGAGGATCGCGTTGGCGCGATCCCCGATGGCGTGCACCGCGATCTGGAGCCCGGCGGAGTCCGCGTTGCCGATCCAGGTCCGCATGTCCGCCTCGGGGTGCTGCAGCAGCCCGCGGTATCCCGCCGAATCGCTGTAGGGCTCGAAGAAATACGCGGTCCGGGAGCCGGCCGAGCCGTCCATGAAGCCCTTGACCCCGCCGATCTTCACCCATTCGTCGCCGGCGCCCCGCGCGCCCCGCGCGCTCTCGGCCACGGTACGCCACGCGTCGAGAGGCAGGTAGAGCGCCACCCGCAGCGTGAGCCGGCCGGCCCGCTCGAGGCGGCGGTAGCTGGCGAGGTCCGCCCACGAAGCGGACATGTGCGCGGTGGCGGTCACCCCCAGCCGGGCGGCATGGGCCAGCGCGCGCACGAGGGCCGAGTCGCGCCGCTCGGGCGACGGCTCGGGGACGGCCCGCCCGATGACGTCGAGTGCTGCGTCCTTGAAGATGCCCGTCGGCTCCCCCGTCCGCGCGTCGCGCAAGATCTCGCCGCCCGGGGGTGTAGGGGTCTGCTTGGTGACGCGCGCCGCGCGCATCGCGGCCGCGTTGGCGAGCGCTTCGTGCCCGTCCACGCGATTCACGAACACGGGATTGTCCGGCGTCACCGAATCGATCCACTGATGCTGCGGCAGCCGCTGTCCCGGCCAGCGGGTGTGATCCCAGTCGCCGCCCAGGATCCACTCGCCTGGTTTGAGCGTCTTGGCGTACGCCTGGATGCGACGGGTGAACTCCGCGGGAGTCGCCGCGTCGCGGAGGTCCACGGACGCAAGCTGGAAACCCCCGTCGATGAAGTGCGTGTGACCGTCGGTGAAGCCGGGCGTGACGAGCCCGCCGTGGGCGTGCACGATCGCCGTACGGGAACCCACATACCGCGACACCGCGGCGGATTCGCCCACCGCTACGATCCGCCCCCGCGCGATCGCGACCGCGCCCGGTCGAGGCGCCCCGCGCGAGAGCCCGGTCCACAGCACCCCGCCCGTGACCACCACGTCGGCCTTGCCGCCGCAGGCGGCGAGGGAAAGGCACAACACGGCCGCGGCCAGGCTCCGGATCATGTGCGTATCCTCAGCGCAGTTTGGTGATGCGATGAATGGTCTCGAGCGCGGCGATCGGGTCCGACGCCGCTGCCTGGTCACCGCGACCTTCGCCGCGGGGCGCGGCTCCGGTCGTGAACGCGTCGCGGATGTCCAGCAGCACCTCGAGCAGCAGCTGCTCGCGTTGGTAGGCGGCGTCGAGATCCGCCATTCGGGCCTGGTCGCCGGCGGCCTTGGCGCGATCGTAGGCGTCGCGGTAGATCGCTTCGAGGTTCTGCAGGATGCGGTCGCGGGGTCGCGGCATGCCGGGGAAAATACAGCGCCCGCGGCCTCGCGGGAGGACTACGGGGTCATGGCACGCCTACGCCAAAGGGCGCAGCACCAGCCCGCTCGGCACCTTCGGCACGAAGTACGTCGATTTGGGCGGCATGACGTCGCCGGCGTCGGCGACCGCGAACACCTCGTCCACCGTGGTGGGATTGAGGAGCACGGCCGCCGCGGCCTTGCCGGCGCGCACCGCGTCGAACGCCGCGCGTGGATCAGGCGTGTAGGCGAGCGACGGCGTCGCCGGGTCTGCGCCGAGAATGTGCTGGACGACGAGCGCCTCGATGCGGGCGACGCCGAGCGCGCGGATCGCCGGAGAATTCCCGAGACCCGACGCGCCATCGAGCGACACTCCACGTTTCAAGACCAGGGTCACGTCGTACTCGCCGGGGAACGCGACGATGCACGCCGTCCCCTCCCGTCCCAGCTCGGCCAGCCGCTCGACCCGATCCATGCAGGGTGCGACCCGTCCCACGTCGAACCAGCGGCGCCAACCGTCAAGCAGCTTGGGTGCGTCCCGCCCGGAGCCGAAAATGATTCGGTGCGTGGGGAGGATCGTGAGACCGGGATCGGCCGCCGACGCGACGAACGCCAGTGCACGGTCGGCCCCGGGCGCTTCCTGCGCGTAGGCGACCGCCGTCTCGTAGCGGTGGTGGCCGTCCGCGATGTACAGCTGCGCGCGCCCGGCCAGGCGGGACAGCTCCGCGGCGCCATGTCCGGAGACCACCCACAGGCGCATCGCCACGCCATCGAGCTCCGCCCGGGCCGCGGGCGGGCCGGACGCCGCCCGCGCGAGCGCGCGCGTCAGGGCGCGATCCGGATCGGGGGCGAGCAGAAAGATGGACTCGAGGCTGGTCCGTGTGGCTCGGAGCAACCCGAGCCGGTCCGCCTTGGGCGCCGAGTGTGTCTGCTCGTGGGGACGCACGCGACGCGTGGAAAACGGCTCGGCGCGCACCGCGGCGAACATGCCGGTGCGGGTGCGCCGCTCCCCCGAGGGGAGCGTGTAGTCCTGCGCGACGACGTAGACCGAGTCCGCGGCGGCGTCGGAGCGCAGCACGCCGGCGTCACGCCACGCGGCGAGCTGCGTCGCGGCGTGCGCATAGCGGTCGCCACCGGCGGGCGCTTCCGGCAGGATCAGGTGGACGATATTGTGGGGGTCCCGCGCCGCGTAGCGCGCGCGTTCCTCTTTGGAGATGACGTCGTAGGGGGGCGCGACCAGCGCGCTCAGGTGCTCGCGGGAGGTATACCGCTCACCGCGAAACGGCGCGACGAGCGGCGGCAGTTCGGCGTTCACGATTCCCCGGAGTCTCTCGTGTCCTTACGCGAAGCCCAGCAGGCGGTCGACCGCTGGATCGGTCAATATAAGGAGGGCTACTTCTCGCCGCTCACCAACCTGGCCCGGCTCGCCGAAGAGGTGGGCGAGCTGGCCCGCGAGATCAACCACCGGTTCGGGGAAAAGACCAAGAAACAGGGAGAAGCCGAGGGTTCCGTGGCCATGGAGCTCGCCGACATTCTGTTCGTCGTGATCTGCATCGCCAACTCCCAGCACATCGATCTGGACGACGCGTTCGCCCGGATGATGGCGAAGGTCACCTCGCGCGACGCCGACCGCTGGACCAGGAAGGAACGTTGATCTCCTCGTAGACCCGCTGGTAGGACTCCAGGCGGTCGGGCGCCACGTCGTGTTGCGCCGCGGCCTGGCGCACCGCACATCCCGGCTCGGCGAGGTGGCGGCAGTCGTCGAAGCGACACTGATCGAGGAAGCGGCGGAACTCGGGGAAGCACACGGCCAGGAGCTCCGGCTCGATCCCCCACGTTCCCACCTCCCGCAGCCCCGGAGTGTCGACCACGTAGCCGCCTCCCGCCAACGGCACGAGCAGGGCGGCGCGGGTGGTGTGCCTGCCGGTGCCCCACTTCTCGCTGATCTCGCCGATGCGGAGGTTCAGGCCGGGGTAGAGCGCGTTCAGGAGGCTCGATTTGCCCACGCCCGACTGACCCGCCAGCACCGACTCGCGGCCCCGCAGCAGGTCGCGCAGCTCGGGCAGACCCACCGGCTGGGTGACGGAGGTGGCCAGGACCTGGTAGCCGGCCGGCGCATACCGTGCGACCAGCGGCCCGAGCGCGGCGCGGTCGAGATCGATCTTGTTCAGGACGATCACGGCGGGCAGACGATTCGCCTCGGCGATCACCAGAAACCGGTCGAGCATGCGCGGATTCGGCTCCGGGTCGCGCGTGGCCGCCACGACGACGACCTGGTCCACGTTGGCCGCGATCGGCTGCGCGCGCCGCCCGACGCGCTCTCCCGCGGCGGCGCGGCGCACCAGGACCGAGCGGCGGGGCCGGACGCGCGAGATGGTGGCGGTGCGGTCGGCGCGCACCTCCAGCTCCACCACGTCGCCCGCTACGACGCGGTCGTCGTCCTTGTGCTTGAGCCTGCCGCGCAGCGTGGCCGTGACTTCTCCCTGATCGGTGTGCACGCGGTAGCTCGAGCCGGTGCGGGCCAGCACCACGCCGCTGGTCACGCGCGTCGCTCGCGTTCGATGCAGCGGTCCAGATGCTGCTTCAGCTCGTGCACCGTCAGCGCGAGCAGCGGTGCGAGCGCTTCGGCCGGCGTGGCGCCGGAGGCGAGGTACTCGGTCTCGAGATGCCCGACGGGCCGGTCGCCCGCGTCCGACCAGCGTACGAACAGCAGCGCGGCGCCGTAGCGGCCCTGGGCATCCGGCATCTCGTCCACGAACGTGCCCACCGAGTACGCCCGCCCGTCGACGCCGCCGAAGGCGGGGGCGCGCTCGTGCACGCGCCAGTAGCCGCCCAGCGTGTCGTCCGTCAGCTCCGCCGTAGAGACTCCCGCAGCACGTTGCCGATCAGGAACGCCACGTTGGCCGGCCGCTCGGCGAGGCGCCGCATGAGGTAGGGATACCACTGCGTGCCGAACGGTACGTAGACGCGGACGTTGTAGCCCTGGCGCCGCAGCGCGAGCTGCAGGTCGCGCCGCACCCCGTACAGCATCTGGAACTCGAACCGGGCAGGGGGGATGCCCTTGTCGCGCGCGAGGGTCTTCGCATGCTCGATGATGCGGGCGTCGTGCGTGGCGATGCCGGGATACGTGCCCCGCAAGAGCAACCGCTCCATGCAGCGCACGTAGGTCGCATCCACGTCGCGCTTGGCGGGAAACGCGACCGTGGCGGGCTCCTGGTAGGCGCCCTTGCACAGCCGTACCCGCGCGCCGAGGGCGATCATGTGCTCCACGTCGTGCTCGGTGCGGCGCAGGTACGATTGTAGCACCACCCCCACCGCGTTCCCGAACTCCGGGTGGAACGTGCTCTTGAACAGTTGCAGCGTGCGCTCGGTGTACTCGGACTGCTCCATGTCGATCCGCACGAACGAGCCGTGCGCCTGGGCCTTCGCGATGATGGCGCGCAGGTTTTCGATGCACAGCCGCTCTTCGATGTCCAGACCCATCTGCGTGAGCTTGAGCGAGACGTTGGCGTCCGCGCCGGCGGCCCTGATGCGGTCGAGCGTCTCGAGATAGGTGTCGCGGGCGGCGTGCGCCTCGGCGGCGTTGTGCACCGATTCGCCCAGCACGTCGAGGCTCGCGGTGATGCCCGCCGCGTTCAGGTCCTTGAGGGCGGCGACGCCCGAGTCCACGGTCTCGCCGGCGACGAAGCGCGACGCGAAGCGGCGCGCCAGCCCGTTGCCCCGAATGAAGCGGAAGATCCGGGGCTGCTCGCTGAGCCACAGGAGACCGGTCCGCAGCATCAGGGATAGAACTTGCCGCCATGGGCCGCCTGGTCGCGCAGGGCTTCGCTGGGGGCGAAGCGGGGGCCGTAGCGCTCGGCGAGGCGCTCGAGCTCCCCGACGATCCGCGCGGCGCCGAGGTCGTCGGCGTGCCGCAGCGGGCCGCCACGGAACGGCGGAAACCCGAAGCCGAAGATGGCCCCGATGTCGCCGTCGCGGGGCGTGCGAACGATGCCCTCCGCCACCGCCCGGGCCGCTTCGTTCAGCATCATGAGGACGAGCCGCTGGATGATCTCCGCCGGGCGCGGGCCGCCGTTGGGATGCACGCCGATCAGCTCGTACACGGCCGCGTCCACCGCGGACTTCTTGCCCCCGGTGTACTTGTAGAATCCCTTGCCCGCCTTGCGCCCCAACCGGCCGCTCTTCACCATCGCGGCGAAGGCGGGCGCAGGGGCGAGCCGGTCGCCGAAGGCGGCGTGCATCACGCCCGCCACCTTCTCGGCCACGTCCATCCCGACCTCGTCGAGCAGCGTGATCGGTCCGACGGGAAACCCCCATTCCGCCATCAGCCCGTCCAGCTCTTCGATCGCGACGCCTTCGGCGAGGAGGTAGCCGGCCTCGTTCATGTAGGGCGTGAGAATCCGGTTGATCCAGAACCCCGGACTGTCCTTCACGACGATCGCGGTCTTGCCCATGCCGCGGCCGAACGCCACGGCCGTGCTCACCACGCCCGGACTGGTCCGCGCCGACGGGATCACCTCGAGGAGGGGCATGCGGGCGACGGGAGAGAAGAAATGCATCCCGATCACGCGCTCCGGCCGGGTGGCGACGTCGGCGATCTCGTGGATGGGGATGGTCGAGGTGTTGGACGCGAACACCGCATCCGGGCGCGTCGCCCCCTCGACCTCCCGCAGCACCTGCTGCTTCACCGCCAGGTCCTCGAACACCGCCTCGATCACGAGCTCGGCGCGGCCGAATCCCGCGTAGTCGGCGCCACCCGAAAGCAGCGCGACGAGCCGGGCGTGCTCGAATTTCGTGATGCGACGTCGCTTGAGCCGGTCGTCCAGAATCTCGCGCGCGGCCGCCAGTCCTTTGGCGACGCGCGGCAGGTCGGCGTCTTTCATCCGGACGTCGACCCCCGCCTGCGCGATGGCCGTGCCCGCGATACCCGATCCCATGAACCCCGCGCCCACGACTCCCAGACGGTGCACCTCGCCCGGGGCCGGGGGGTTCGGGATGCCGAAGTCCTTCTTGAGCGCCGTCGTGGCGAAGAAGATCTGGACGAGCTTGCGGGATACGTCCGACACGGCCAGCTGCGCGAACAGCTGCGCCTCGCGCTTCAGGCCGGCGCGCATGCCGCGCCGCAGGCCGTGCTCCACCGCGTCGAGCGCCGCGAGCGGCGCGGGATAATGCCCTCGGGTCTGCCGCAACACCTGTTTGCGCGCCGCGCGGAACACCAGGCGGCGGCCGAGCGGGTTGCCGTCGAGCAGCCACGCCACGACGCCGCCGCGACGTTTGCGTCTGGGCCGCCACCCGCCCGCCAGCCGCCGCGCCGCGTCGAGGGTGACGTCCCGCAGAATGGCCGGGTGGACCAACTCGTCCACGATCCCCACCCGGAACGCCTTCTGGGCGGGTTCGACCTTGCCGGCGAGGATGATGTCGAGTGCCGCGCGCGCGCCGATCAACCGGGGCAGTCGTTGGCAGCCACCGGCGCCGGGCAGGATGCCGAGCTGCACTTCGGGGAGACCGAGCTGGGTCTTGGCGTGGTCGGACGCGACGCGGTAGTGGCACGCGAGCGCGAACTCGAGCCCGCCTCCGAGACACGCGCCATGGATCCCCACGGCGATGGGCTTGGGGAAGCGCGCCACGCGGTCGAGCAGCTCCTGCCCGTCGGCGGAGAGCCGCTCGGCTTCGGCCGCAGTGGTGAGGCGGACGAACTCCTCGATGTCCGCGCCGGCGATGAAATTGTCGCGCTTACCCGAGAAGAAGGCGACCGCCTGCACGGCGCGGTCGCCCTCGAGCGCCGCGAGGGTCGCGAGCACGTCGTCCTTCACGGCGCGGGAGATCTTGTTGACAGGCTCGCCCTTGAGATCGAACGTGACGACGGCCACCGCGCCGGCGGCGAGCTCCCAGGTGAGCGCCGCGCCGCCGCGCCCCTGCGGCGGCATCAGCGGCGCTCCAGGACCATCGCGAAACCCATGCCGCCCTGCGCGCAGATCGACAGCAGGCCGAACTGCGCGTCGCGGCGCGTCATCTCGTTGGCGAGCGTCGTGACGATGCGGGCGCCCGTCGCGCCGAACGGGTGACCGATGGCGATCGAGCCGCCCATCACGTTGATGACGGCTTCGTTGATCTCCCACCCCTTGGCGGCCCACCCCTGGATGTTCGAGAGCACCTGCGCCGCGAACGCCTCGTGCACTTCGATGACGCTCAAGTCCCGCCACCCGATGCCGGCGCGGTCGAGCGCCTGGGGGACCGCGAAGATCGGCGCCTGGAGCAGCTGCCAGCCGGGATCGACCGCGGCGACGGCGTAGGAGCGGATGTAGGCCAGCGGCGTATAGCCGAGCGCACGCGCCGCAGCGTCGCTCATGAGCAGGACCGCCGCCGCCCCGTCGGTGAGGGGCGACGCGTTCGCCGCTGTGACGGTGCCGTAGCGACGGTCGAACACCGGCTTGAGCTTCGCCATCTGCTCGAGCGAGGTGTCGCGCCGGATGCCGTTGTCCGTCGTGACGACCGGGTCTCCGGGACGCGGCGGGAACCAAGGCACGACTTCGGCGGTGAGGCGGCCGTCGTCCGTCGCCCGGGCGGCGAGCTGATGGCTGCGCAGCGCCCACCGGTCCTGCGCGTCGCGCGAGATGCGGTTCTCCTTCGCCATTTTCTCGGCCGATTGCCCCATCGATTCGCCGGTGGACGGCTCGGCGATCGCGGGCGAGACGGGCACGAGGTCACGCGGCCGGATGCGGCTGAAGGCGCGCAGCCTGGCCCCGAGCGACTTCGCCTTGCTCGCCTCGACCAGAATGTCGGCGAGGCGGCGGGAGGCGAGGATCGGAATGTCGGAGAGCGACTCGACGCCACCCGCCAGCACGACGTCGGCGTGCCCGGAGACGATTTCCTCGTGCGCGTTGGCGACGGCCTGGCCGGAGGAAGCGCAGGCGCGGTTCAACGAGTAGGCGGGAATCTCCTTGGGAAACTGCGGGAGGAGGCTCACTTCGCGGGCCACATTCGGCACGAGTGCCGACGGCACCACCTGCCCGAAGATCACGGCGTCGACGTCGGCGCCGGCCAGGTCGGTGCGCTCCAGCAGCTCGCGCGCGACGAAGCGGGCTAGGTCCACGGCCCGGACGTGCTTGAGCGCGGTGCCGGAGCGGCAGAAGGGGGTCCGACAGCCGGCCACGATCGCGACGCGCCGTCCGTTTCCCGCTGGCATTACATTCTCCTCCGCGCTCACGAAACGAAACCTACCACCGTGCCGGCGCGCGGGCCAAGCCGGAGGAACGACGACGAGCGAGACAGAATTCTCACACCGCACGCGCGCCAAGGCCCTCGCGGCAATGGCGGCCGAGCCGGTGGACGTGCTCGTCATCGGCGGTGGGATCACCGGCGCGGGGATCGCGCGCGACGCCGCGCTGCGCGGCTTTCGCACGGCCGTGGTGGACAAGGGCGACTTCGCGAGCGGCACGTCGTCACACTCGTCCCGCTTGATCCACGGCGGGCTGCGCTACCTCGAGCAATACGAGTTCCACCTGGTGCGCGAGGCCTCGCGTGAGCGACGGGTGCTGCTGAATGTGGCGCCCCATCTCGTCCACCCGCTGGCGTTCGTGCTGCCCTCGTACCTGGGCGCCCGGGTGCCGGCGTGGCGCCTCCGGGCCGGCCTGTGGCTGTACGATCTACTCGCCGGCTTCCGCAACGTGCGCCTGCATCGCTGGCTGGGGCGCAAGGCGACGCTCCGGCTCGAGCCCGGGCTGCGCGACACGGACCTGCAAGGCGCGGCACTCTACTTCGACGCGCAGACGGACGACGCGCGGCTCACCCTCGCGACCATGCGTGCCGCCGCGCAGGCCGGCGCCCTCGTGGCGAGCCACGCGGACGTCACGGCATTGCTCAGGCCGGACGGACGGATTCGGGGCGCCGCGGTGCGCGACGTGCTGAGCGGACAGGAGTACGGCGTACGCGCGCTCGTCGTGGTCAACGCGACGGGACCCTGGGCGGACCGGCTGCGGCGGCTCGAGGCGCCGGACGCGGAGCCGCTGCTGCGGCTGACCAGGGGCGCGCACGTCGCCGTGCCGCGACAACGCGTGGGCCACGTCCGCGCGATGACGCTCACCTCCCCGCTCGACGGACGCGTGATGTTCGTGCTGCCGTGGGGCGATCTCAGCTACATCGGCACGACCGACACCGACGAGGACACCTCCCCCGACGACGTGCGCGCCACGGGGGAGGACGCGATCTACCTGCTGCGCTCCGCCAACTGGTTCTTCCCCACGGCGCGCCTTTCGCCCCGGGACGTGGTGGCGACCTGGGCGGGCCTGCGTCCGCTGCTGCGCGCAGGAGCGCTCGACGTCGCGCCGTCCGCCACGTCGCGGGAGCACCGGGTGGTCGAGGGCCCGGGCGGGTTGCTCACGATCGCGGGCGGCAAGCTCACCACGTACCGGCTCATGGCGCGCGACGTGGTCGACCGTGTCGCCGCCCGGCTGCACGCGCTCGACGGCCGTCCTCGTGCTCCCCGGGCGCCGACGGACCGGCTGCCGCTCCCCGGAGGCGAGACGGCGGACCTGGAAGGCCTCGTGAAGGCGGCGACGCAGCGCGGCGCCCGCGAGTCGACGGCGCGGTACCTGGTGGGAGCGTACGGCAGCGAGGCCGCGGCGGTGCTCAACCTCGTGGAGCGGGATCGCGCGCTCGGGCAGCCCATCGTGGCCGGGCGACCGGAAGTCTGGGCGGACGTGACGCACGCGGTGGAGCGGGAGATGGCACTCCGACTCTCCGACGTGCTCATCCGGCGGCTGCATCTCTTCTACGCCACGCGCGACCAAGGAGTCTCGGCCGCGGGCGCCGTGGCGGACCGTATGGCAGCGGCGCTCGGGTGGGACGCGACGCGACGCGATGCCGAGCTCAGCGACTACCGCACGCAGGTCGCGCGATCGCGCGCGTTCGCCGACGAAGTGGCCAGGCTCACCAATCCGTGATGGCGTCGCGCGACGTCGCTAAATCGGCTTCCTGACGCGCGGCCGTACCCGGACGCGCACGGGCCGCTCGTTGTCGATCTGGTCGAGTGCCCAGCCTGCCGCATCCTGAACGTCGGGCGACTCGTCGTGCAGCGCCGCCTTGAGGGGTTCGACCGCGCGGGAGCTCTCGATCTGGCCCAGCGCCCACGCCGCGGCGACGCGCACGTCCGGCTCACGGTCTTTGAGCGCAGCCGCCAGGGGGTCGATCGCGTCGGGATCGTCGATTTGACCCAACGCCCACGCCGCGAGCTGTCGTGCGTGCGGGTCGGCATCCTTGAGTGCGACACTCAGCGCGGCGACCGCGCCGGGGTCGTCGATCTGACCGAGCGCCCAGATGGCGGCGCGCTTCACGTCGGACGACGCATCTCGCACGAGGGCACCGAGGTCGCGGACGGCACGCGGGCTCTCGATTCGCCCCAGCGCGTACGTCGCGGCGAGTCGGACCGTGGCGTCGCGGTCACGCAGCAGCGGCAGCAGCAGATCGACTGCGGCCCGATCCTCGATGTCTCCCAGCGCCCAGGCAGCCGTCCGGCGCACGCCGGGCGACGTGTCCTTGAGCGCGCCGCCAAGCGCGGACAGGGCGACCGGGCTCTCGAGCCGGCCCAGCGCCCACGCCGCGGCCTGCCGCACGGGCGCGGCGTCGTCCCCCAAGGCCGTGGTCAGCATTCCGACGGAGCTCGAATCCCCGATCTCTCCGACAGCGCGTGCCGCCGTCGCCCGCACGCGCACATCCCGATCGCGCAGCGCATCCTGCAGCGGGCGCAGCGCGCGACGGTCCTGCAGCTCGCCCAGCCCGAGCGCTCCGGTTTCCCGCAGGCCCGGAGCCGCCTCGCGCAACAACGCGACAAACACTTCATAGCTCCCCGCCGCGCCGGCCCGGCCGAGCACACGCGCGGCGATGTTGCGCACGCAGCGGTTGTCGTCGCGCAGCACGGCGCCGAACGCGCCGAAGGTGGCGGAGTCCGCCGCGCGCCAGCCCGGGCGGTGGTTGACGCGCACCCGCACGTGGGGACCGTGGGACCCCTTGCGCATCATCGGCATCGGCATAGGCGCGGGCATCGGCATCGGCATGGGGGTCGGGAACAGCTGAGGCTGCCAGGACCACCCCCAGGCGTTGCTGATCGCCTGTGCCGCCAGCTCGCACACCGTGGAGTCGGACGTCTCGAGGAGGGCGAGGACTGCCGCCACGCGCGCCGAATCCGGAGGTGTGTCGGGCGGCTGCTGCGCGGCGAGCGCGGTCGCGGCGAGGAGGAAACCGAGCGGCCAGCGGGGCATGGAGACCTCGACGGAAATGGGAACGGTGCCGGCGATAGCCGGCGTCAGGGAGTGGGATGTGTGACGGTGCCAAAAGGTTGCAGGGGGGAGACCGAAGTGGCGACACCCGAGAAAGCGTGATAGTATCCGCCTCGCGATGCACCCCCTCGCGTGCTTGAGCCTGGTTGCGGCGGTCGCCCTCGCGGGCGCCTGTCGTGTGGATCGCCCGAGCGCCGCCGTGGCCCACCTGGCGGTGCACGGTCCAGCCGACTCCCTCATTCCCGATGATCCGCTCGGCGTCGCGATCCGGCGCGGTCGCGCGCTGCTCGTCGCGACGGCCGAGAGCCTGCCGGCGCACGTCGGCAACACGCTGCGGTGTGTGAGTTGTCACCTGGACGCAGGCCGTCGCGCGAGCGGCTCCTGGGTCGGCGTGTTCGCGCGCTACCCGCAGTACCGGGCCCGCAGCGCCACGGTCGAGACGCTCCCATACCGCATCAACGACTGCTTCCGGCGCAGCATGAACGGCCAGCCGCTCGCCGCCGATGGCGCCGACATGCGGGACATCGTGGCGTACCTGTGGTTCCTGTCTCGCGACGTGCCGGTCGCGCCGGCGCCGGCGTCCAACCGGCTCGCCAAATGGGCGGCGCTCACCGCCGACACGGTGGCGGGCGCGCGGGTATACGCGACCAGTTGCGTCAAGTGCCACGGCGCGGAAGGTGAGGGCACCGCGGTGGCCCCGCCGGTGTGGGGGGCGCACTCGTACAACATCGGCGCGGGGATGGCGCGCGTGCGCACGGCGGCGGCCTTCATCCGGGACAACATGCCGTTCGACCAGCCGGCCACCCTGACCGATCAGGGAGCGCTCGACGTGGCCGCGTACGTGAACGCGCACGCCCGCCCGGATTTTCCCGACAAGATCCACGACTGGCCGAACGGCGACGCGCCGCCGGATGTCGCCTATCCGACCGCGGCCGCTCGACGTTCGGCGAAGCGATAGCGAGTATCCCCGTTCCACCACCCGACAGGAGGGTCTGTATGCCGGAGATCGCCAACCTCACCACGCACCGCCGCGGATTTCTGGGGCGGATCGCCGCGGGCGCCGCCGCGCTCGGGCTGGGCGGCCTGGTCGCCCCGCTCGAGGCCGTGTCACAGCCGCGGCCCGCGCCCGACGTCTCCGCCAACCCCGAGTTCGAGGCCTGGCTCAACAAGATCACGGGGAAACACAAGATGATCTTCGACATTCCCGAGCCGAACGGCGGTTTCGGGTTTGCCTGGGCCCGCGTGTTTCTCAACACGACGAACGAGAACTACGGGACGACGGACGCCGACAATACGGTCGTGATCGTCCTGCGCCACAACGGCATTGCGTTCGGCATGCAGAGCCCGATGTGGGCCAAGTACAAGTTCGGTGAATTCTTCAAGCTCAACGATGGTATGACGAAGGAAGCCGCGTTGCGCAACACCTTCGCGCAAGTGAAGGCGGGCGAGCTTCCGATCGCAGGGATGGCTGTGGACGAGCTCGCCGCCAAGGGCGTGCTGTTTGGCATCTGCAACATCGCGCTCACGATCTACAGCGGCATGTTCGCGAAGCAGATGGGCATGCAGGCGGAGACCATCAAGAAGGAATGGATTGCCAACCTGCTGCCGGGGGTGACGGTGGTGCCCTCGGGCGTGATCGCGGTGAATCGCACCCAGGAAAAAGGCTGCGCCTACTGCTTTGCAGGCTGATCGATCGACGTGAACGTAGGGGCGCGGCACGCTGCGCCCCTACGTCACGGGCTTTGACGAATGGCTATCGCCGGCTGCGGGCCTTGGCGAGGAGCCGCAGGATCTCCAGGTACAGCCAGATCAGCGTGACCATCAGGCCGAACGCGCCGTACCACTCCATGTACTTGGGCGCGCCGCCGGCCACGCCGGTCTCAATGAAGTCGAAGTCGAGGATCAGGTTCAGCGCCGCGACCACGACGATGATGCCGCTCACCACGAGACTCGCCGTGCTGTTCCCCTGGAGGAACGGCATCGCGACGTGGAACAACGAGAGGACCAACCCGACGACGTAGTACAGGGCGATCGCGCCGGTGGCCGCGATGACGCCGAGCTTGAACTTCTCCGTGGCTTTGATCAGGCCGGTCCGGTAGGCGATCAGCATCGCCGCGAGCGTCGCGAACGTCAGACCTACCGACTGCACCACGATGCCGGGGTATTTGGTCTCGAGCAGCGCCGAGAGTCCGCCGAGCGCGAGCCCCTCGAGCGCGGCGTACACGGGCGCAGTGAAGGGAGACCATTCCTTCTTGAAGACGGTCACGATCGCGGCGACGAACCCACCGATGACCCCGAGCAGGATCCATGGACCCGCGACCGAGGGGTCGAGCGCCGTGCGGACCTGGCTCCAGACCCATGCCGCGGGCACGACCACCAGAAAGAGGAGCAACGCCGCCTTGTTGACCGTCCCTTCGAGCGTCATGGGCGGCGCGGTCGGATCGCGCCGCAGGTCGGCGAAGGTGCGGGCGTTCAGGGCCGGGTTGGACGTGCGTATCAGCGCCATGGGACTCCTTGAGAGGATGTACGGTCGACGAATCTAATCTAATTCAGCGCCATCCCCTGAGGCTGCGGATCAAGTCGTGCAGCACCAGAAACTTCTCGAACACCGGCACACCTTTGCGTTTTCGCCCGAACTCCGCGAACAGCTCGCGCAGCCGGACGCTCGAAGTCCACCCACTTAGAGTCGGCCACCCGGTACGCCTTGCGCACCTCTCCGAAGGCGCGGCGGAACCGTCCCGTGCGCGTGAACGACCAATTGTGGTACAGGAACGAGTGACCGAGCTCGTGGAGAATCAGTCCGGTGAGCAGGTTCCAGGAGATCTCGTCGCGGCGTCGCTTGCCGGTGACGTAGCGGCGCTCGATCTCGATGATCTTGGGCGTTCGGTGGGTCACGCCCGAGACACCGGGCCGGAGCAGCACGCGGTAGTTCCAGTCTTTCAGGCGTCCCACCACGAGCAGCTGCCGCACCCGGCGCAGCGCCTGGCGGATCAGGTCCCGGCCGGTGGCGTCCTCCCCGCACCAGGGGCAGACCTCCATCCAATCGTTGACGCCCTTGCTGCAGTGCGGGCAGACGTTCTGAAATTCCCGATAGTGCCAGCGCTGCGGGCGGCCGCACCAGGGGCAGAAGCGCATCGGGTACATCACGCCGCCGCCGCATCCCCAGCGACAGCGGCGGTGATACAGGAACCCCTTGGGCGCCTTGAGCGGCTCGGCGCTCGAGTGTGTGTCGGCGATGTCGCGCCCGCACCAGGGGCAGTACGAGAAGCTGTCGGACACCACCCAGCCGCAGTAGTAGCACTCCGCGCCCGTCTGTTTCGTCGTATCGCGCCACTCGAGCCGGCGCCCACAGTTGGAGCAGTGCGCCCAGAAGCGCGCCACCTCGGCCGCGCAGGTGGGACAGCGCAGCTCCGGCGTCGGCACCTCGCGCCTACGCGGAGTCACGCGCCATCGCCTCGTCCACGATCCGCTGGATGAAGTCCGTGTAGCCCATGCCGGCTTTCTCCGCCGCGTCCGCCATCTCGTTCTCGGCGGCGAGAAACGGATTGGGATTCACCTCGAGCACGTACACCTCGTCGTCGTGGGTGAGCCGCAGATCCACCCGGCCATAGTCCTGCAGCCAGAGCGCGTGAAACGCCGTGGTGCAGATGTCCCCGATCTTCGCGCCGACCTGGTCCGACAGCCCCTTCGCGAAGACGTTCTTGATCTTCTTGCGCTTGCGATATTCTTCGTCCCATTTCGCCTTGTAGGTCGCGATGCGATGCTCGCCGTCGGATTCCCCGAACGTCAGCTCGACGATGGGGAGCACCTGGAGCGTCTGGTTGCCCACCAGGCCGACGTACAGCTCCCGTCCCTCGATCAGCTCCTCGACGATCGCGGCCTGGTGAAACTTCTCGTGGATGAACTTCACCCGGGCCGCGAGGTCCGCGTCGTCCTCCACGACGGACGCCTGCGAGATCCCCACGGACGCGTCCTCGAGTAGCGGTTTCACGATCAGGGGGAAGCGCAGCTCCGACGGGCGGAGCGGCTTCTCCCCGGGCCGGAACTCGGCGAACGCCGGCACGCGGATGTCGTGGTGCGCCAGGATCTTCTTGGTGAGCGACTTGTTGCGGGCCACGAGCAGCCCCGTGGGCGACGAGCCGGTGTAGCGATAGCCGTGCATCTCGAGCACGGTCGCGAGCGCGTACTCGTGCCGTGCCCGGCCGCGAAACGACTCGCATCCGTTGAAGACGAGCTTCGGCTGGAAGGCGGCCAGCCGCTCGAGCACCGGCGCGAGCTGCTCGGCCACGCCCACCATGAGCACGTCGTGCGTCAGCGCCATCAGGGCCCGGGCTACGTCGTACTCCGCCTCCTCGACTTTCGCTTCGACCTCCTTCTTGTAGTCGGCGTCCTCCCAGTCGGGGTGGAGCGTGTCGAACACGACGGCGACCTTCACCGCCCCGCCCCTCCCGACCCATTGCGGAATGCGGATTGCGGATTGCGGAATTGCAGTGGGAGGTCCATCATGCAACGACGATCGCCCAGACATTCCGCATTCCGCAATCCGAAATCCGCAATCATACTTTCACCCGCTGCATGTCCCTCCCCACCGTAGTCAGGGCAATGAGGATCACCAGTCCCCCCACCGCACCCGCCGTCGGCAGCAGCAGCATCGCCGCCCGCAGGCCGATCCGGTCGGAGAGGTAGCCGATCAAGGGTGGGGCGATGGCGTCACCGGCCAGATGCGAGAGCAGCACGAAGGCGCCTAGCACCGATGCCCGGACGGCGGCCGGCACCACGTCGAGAATGACGGCCGAGAGCGGACCGTTGTACCACGAGTACAGGAAGAACGTCGCG
>QHTP01000149.1 GCA_003220855.1 Gemmatimonadota bacterium | reverse complement strand
CCGATGAGCACGAGACGGTCGGTCTCGTGGGCCAGCTCGAGCACTTCGACCGCCATACGCTGAAGCGCCCGCGACAACGCGCGGGCGTCCAGGATGATCGTGCGCTCGGGGGGGGGCCGGCTCATCTCGAGGCTGGAAGCTAACCCGCGGACCACGCGGGTCAACGGGACATGGTCAGCCCCGGATCGCGAATCACTCTACCTCTGTCCGTCACCCTCCTCTTCGTCGTCCGTCCTCAGTACGGAATGGCCTGATCGGTCCGCGGCGATGGTGAAGTGCGCGACGCTCCGCCCGAGCCGTTGCCCGGCCTCGACGTCAAACCGGTAGTGGATGCCGCCGTACATGCGCGATAGCCCCGCCTCGATTACCATCGCATCCAATTGAGCGCGCTGCGCGGGGAAGAACCGGCTCAGCACTGCCGCGGCCGATGAGGAGAGGCAGCTGTGCCCCGAGGGATACGACGGGTGGTTGGGCTTCCCGACCGCGGCGACGACCGTGATCGCGGCGTCCGCCTGCCACGGCCGAATAAGCCAGTACGTCTCCTTCGCGTCCCAGCAACCGATCTGGGCGTCGAACATCGTGGCGCTGAGCAGCGCGTAGAGATGCGTCGCCCGGCGCTCGGAGAACGCGTGTTGATTGATGCCGTCCGTGGCGACCTTGATCCAGAACCCCGATGTGGTGGGTGTGCCCGCGCCCAGGGCCCAGAACGTGGCGATCTGGACCTGCTCGGCCGTACGTGTGTCGGAGATCTGCCGGATCTCCGCCAGCCCGGCGAGGAAGCCTGCGGACCCAAACGCCGGCGGGGGAGCCGAGCGGAACTGGCTCGCGGAGGTCAGGAACCAGGGGCGCACCCCCGGCAACTGCCCGCCCGCGACCGACGGCGGGTTCGCTTCGCTGAACCAGAACCCGGTCCCCACCGGAATGGTGCCCGTGAACGGGGTGGCGAAGCCATCAGCTTTGGATCGCGTGACGATGTCAGCGCCCACGGCACGGCCGATGCCTTCGCCGCGCACAAACGCGTCCTGCGACCTCGCGGGACCCCCGCTCCTCTGCGTCGTCACCATGTCTTCAAGCGCCTGAGCCTGCGCGGGGAACAAGTAGGTCAGTACAACCGCCGATGCACCGGCGACGGCGCCGCGATCGGACGCGTGGCGGCTCCGCCCGCCGCGCCCGGTCTCGTCGTCGCCGTCCCTGTCGCCCTTAGCGGCTTCGGCCTGCTGTACGGCCAAATACTGTGCGACGCCGAGGAGGGAGTAGGCGCGAGTCGCAACCACGGGGGACAGGTTCGCCTTCCCGACGAGCGCTACCGCGGTCCCCTGCCACCCCGGACTCGCCAACCCCTCCGCAGAGGAAACGCCGTGGCGCGAAGCGGAAATGGGGCCGGGCAGGCCCGCCGGGTTCGCGTCGGGCTGACAGGCCAGAAGAGGCGTGATTACGGCCGCGACAGCCAGCAGCCTGCCACGTGAGAGGGTGGAATGGGGTCGCATGTGTCGCCTCCGAGCGAGTGGGAACTGCCGATGGTCTGGCGATCTCGGAGTCGGGGTGGCGTCACATGAAGACGTCAGAGCGAGGGCGAGAGGGCCACGCGAGTGCGAGGCCATCGAGGAGGCGTTAATATATGAAACGTTACGGCCGAGCGTTAGAGCGGAGCGCGGCGGTCTATCGGCGGCCCGTGGAGTCGGTCGCGCGTGGTCACGTAGTTACGAGCGCACGCGCTATCCGTTATGCCATGGTGGACGATCGACCCCGAGCTGAGCAAGACATCCAGACGCTAGCGCCGGGGTTGACGCCCGTCCGCGCGCGCCGTCTTTTCGAAGCCGACACGATCATAGTGTCCCCGGCTCGAAAGGACGTATGCGGCGCTACCTGTTGACTCTCGTGGGCCTCACCCTGATCGCCACCTCGCTCAATGCGCAGGGCCTGCGCGACAAGCTCTCCGAGCTGTTCATCTTCACGGCCGGCCAGGACCCGCTCTTCCTCGGCGGCACCGCGGGCTCGGACTCGGCCACGGCCCTGCACGCCGACCATTTCATCCCCTCGGCGGTCGCCGACAACGGCACGCTCATTTCCTTCATCAGCGACGCTATCAGCGGCAACGTCGCGAACGTGCCGGTGAGCGCTACGAGCGGTGGCTCCACCTTCCGCTTCGAGGGCGGCGTGCCGGTGCGAACATCCGTCTCGCCCGGTCCCGTCTTCTCGGAGCGCGGACAAACACTCGGGCGCGGGCGCGTGTTCGTGGGGGCGAACGTGAACCGCATGCACTTCACCTCGCTGCGGGGGGTGAGACTCGACGGCATCGAGATGACTTTCACGCACGAGAACGTCACGGGTCCGGCCTGCGACAGCCTCGTGGGCGCGAGCTGCAACCCGTACGGCGTGCCGGCGCACGAAAACGACGTGATCCAGCTGCGGCTGGCGCTCGATCTCGACATGACCATCACCTCGTTCTTCGTGAGCTTCGGGCTGCTCGACAAGGTCGACATCGGCGTGGTAGTCCCGATCGTATCCGCCTCGCTGCAGGGCACGAGCGACGCCCAGATCATTCCGTTCGGCGGTACCACGGCCCAGCACTTCTTCGGCGGCACGCCCGCCAATCCACAGCTCTCCACGTCCCGCTTCGTAGCAGGGTCCGCCACCGGCATCGGAGACATCGCCGTACGAGCGAAGGTCACCGTGACCCAATCGGACCGCAGCACGTTCGCGCTGCTGGGCGACGTGCGCTTCCCAACGGGCAGTGAAGCCGACCTGCTCGGGTCGGGCCACGTAGCGGTCCGCGGCCTCGGTGTCCTGTCGGCGCGATTCGGCGCCTTCTCGCCGCACACCAACATCGGATACCTGTTCCAGAGCGGCGCGCTCCAGAACAACGCCGTCCTCGCCACGGTGGGCTTCGATCACCTGATGGCGCCCTGGGCCACCATGGCCGTGGACGTCGTGTCGCAGCTGCAGGTAGGCGAGAGCAAGCTCAAGCTGCCGGGGCCGGTGACGTACGACGCCCCGTTCAAGCGCACGATCAACGTGACGAACCTCCCCAACGAGCGCGACGATCAGATCAACGGCTCGCTCGGGTTCAAGTTCCTCACCGGCTCGGGGATCACGCTGGTGGCCAACACACTGTGGCCGCTGAACCGCGGCGGGCTCCGCCCTAACGTGCTCTGGACGGGCGGGCTGGAATACAACTTCTAAGCCGGCCTAGCGCACGGAGCGGATCGCGGCGAGATGCCAGCCGGTCGAATCCTGCATCAGGGTGGCCCGGAACGTGGTGGTGTCCCGCCGGCTGCGGCCCGTCTTGGTGTCGCGGTACTCGTACACGCCGCTCACGAAGGCGTCAGCCGATCCGCCCGCGATGATCAGCCGGTTGATGGTCAAGTCGGCCTTGAGGTCGCTCACCGACTCGAAGAACTGGCTGAACGTCGCCTGCTCCGTGGACGTCAAAGCCGGATACACGCGGCGAATCTCGGCCAGATCGCGCGACCCGAGCGCCCGCGCGTAGTCCGCGATCAACGACTTGATCTCGACCCGCGGGTCGGCCGGTGGACGCGCCACGGGCGGCGCCGGCGGCGGCTCCACCGGACGCGCCCGCGCGGTGTCGCGCGGCGGGCGGGAGCGCGATATGCGCTCCGCCTCCGCCCAGAGCGACGCGGCGGTCGCGAGCTGCACCATGGCGTCGGACGGTTGGCCCCGGGCGGCGAGCGATTCCGCTCCCTTGAACACGCTGTCTCCCCTCGCCAGGTCGGCCGGGGTGGCACCCGCCTCGAGCGCACGACTCATCGCCGCGCGCGCCTTCGCCCGCAGCGTACGCACCAGGGTATCCTCACCCTCTCCGGCGACGGATGGCTGGGCCGGCGCCGGCGCGCG
Organism: Gemmatimonadota bacterium; assembly: GCA_003220855.1. GTDB lineage: Bacteria > Gemmatimonadota > Gemmatimonadetes > Gemmatimonadales > GWC2-71-9 > AG41. The sequence continues at coordinate 4,275 of QHTP01000149.1, read as the reverse complement.
CGGCGGTTCCCGCCGCCGGGGCGTCGGGCGCGGGGCGGGCACCCGCGCACGAGCGGCTGTGTCCGGCCGCGGCGCGACGACGGCGACCGGGGGAATCGTGTCGCGCGGAGCCGGGGAAGTCGGGGTCGTGCTCGGCTGCCCCGCCCGCCAGGGCGCGAGCCACCACAGGCCCGCGGCCAGCACCGCGGCCCCAACGAGGCCCCACCACACTCTGGGGACCCGGGGTGAGCGCGACCGTGCGGCGGTGCGGCGGTGCGGCCGGGACAGCACGATCGGGCTGGTCGGCGTGTTGAGCTGCGCCAGTAGGTGCGCGCTGTCGCCCGCCTTGGCGAGCGTGATCATCTCGCGGCGCACGGGATCGTCGTGGCGGAGCGACGGCCGGCCGCACACGGCGACCACATCGTCCATGCTGGGCCAGCGCCGGGACGGCTCCTTTTCCAGCATGCGCATGACGCCGGCGCCCAGGTTGGGCGGACAGTCGGGACGGAGCTCGGTCACCGGACGCGGCGGCTCGTTGAAGTGCGCGTACATGACCGACATCGTCGAGTCGCCCTTGAACGGGAGGTGCCCGGTGAGCATCTCGTACGCGACGACGCCCAGCGAATACTGGTCGGAAGCGCCGGTGACCTCGCGCATGTCGCACTGCTCGGGACTCATGTAGGTGGGTGTGCCGACCGTCACACCGGTCAGCGTCAGTCCTTCGGCCTGCACCACCTTGGCGATCCCGAAGTCGGTGACCACCGCCCAGCCGTCTTCATCCAGCATGATGTTGGCCGACTTGACGTCGCGGTGAATGACGCCGTGGCGATGCGCGTAGCCGAGCGCGTCGCTCACGTGGGCGAGGATCGCCTGCACCATGGCGATCGGCAGCGGGCCGACATCGCGGATCACGGCGTCGAGGGCCCGCCCCCGCACGTACTTCATCACGAAGCACAGCACGTTCTCGCTTTCCTTGACGGCATAGATGGGAATGATGTGCGGATGGCTCAACGCGGCGGCGGTGCGCGCCTCGCGCTTGAACCGCTCTACCATCCCCTCCCCCATGAGCAGCAAGGCGGGCGCCAGCACTTTGATCGCGACCTTGCGGTCGAGCGCGAGATCATGGGCCAGGTAGACCGTGGCCATCCCGCCGTGCCCCAGCTCGGCCAGGACCTCGTATTCGCCGAGCGCGGCCTGGCGCAGGGCGTCGAGTTGCGCATTGCGCCCGCTCTCGGGCGGCGGGCCAGACGGCGCGGCGACGGTGGTGCGCGCGCCCGCCGGGACGGGAATGCCGGTGCCGCACCGCGGGCAGAAGAACACCCCCGGCCCGATCGCCGCCCCGCACTGCGAGCACGCCGAGTCGCTCGAAGCCATCATCTAATATCGGGAGATCATGTACTTGACGCCTCTATCCACTGTCCGCCACCACGCGTCCTCGATCTAACACTCCCGATGCCGGGGGGCAACTGCTACCCGACGACCGGGGTCAACGGCGGGTCTCCCTTGAGCACCGCCTGCACGTTGGCGACCGCGATCGCGGCCATCTGGCGGCGCGTTTCACGCGTCGCGCTGCCAATGTGGGGCAGCAGCACCGAGCGCGGAGCGGCCCGCAGACGGGGGTGGACGGCAGGCTCGTCCGAGTAGACGTCGAGTCCGGCCGCGCCCAGCCGGCCCTCCTCCAGGGCCGCCGCCAGCGCCTCTTCTCTCACCAGGTCGCCGCGCGCCGTGTTGATCAGGATCGCGCCGGGCTTCATGAGGCGCAGCGTCTCGGCGCTGATCAACCCTTTCGTCGCGGCCACCGAAGGGACGTGCAGCGACAGTACGTCGCTCTCCCGGAACAGGCGCGACTGCTCGACCTTGACCGCCCCGGTGGCCTGCTCGAATTCCGGTCGCGGATTGCGGGCGCTATAGAAGATCCGCATGCCGAACGCGACCGCCCGGCGGCCCACGGCCTGCCCGATCCGCCCCGCGCCGAGTAACCCGAGTGTGCGCCCGCTCAGCTCGATTCCCAAGAGCAGCTCCGGGTGCCACCCGGCCCAGGCACCGCTCTTCACGAGCTCCGTGCCCTCCACCACCCGGCGCGCGCAGGCGAGGATCAGGGCCCATGCGAGATCGGCGGTGGCGTCGGTGAGCACGTCCGGGGTGTTGGTGACGGTGATCCCCCGCATCTCGGCCGCGACGACGTCCACGTTGTCGTGCCCGACGGCGCAGTTCGCGATGATCTTGAGCTTGGGAAGGTGCTTGAGCTCCGTTCCCCCCACCCAGCGGGACAGGAGCGGCACGATCGCCAGGTAGTCGCCCTTGGGGGTCGGGGCGCCGACGGGGAGCCAAGTGATCTCGAGCCCCGCCAGTTGATCGGGGTCGATGAGCGGTTGCAGCTCGGCGGCGATGAGGACGGGCTGCCCCACTACCTCCTCATCCGCGCGCGCCGGATGGAGTCGTCCACGGCGAGGGCGCGCTCGGGGCTCCATTTGTAGTACAGCTGCAGGCACGCCCCCGGCTGCATTTTGCGCTGGACGACGCAGGTCGTGAGCTCGTTCTTGTGCTTCGCGGCGTCGTGACGCCACAGCGAGTCGGCCGCGGCCGCGGCGCGGGGGTCGGCCCAGCCGTACCCCACCAGGCAGCGCGCCACCTCACCGGACGGATCCTTGGCGCATTCCGCGGCCTCCCTCGCGTGGCGGCCCGCATCGGCGCGCCAAGCCGAGTCGGCCCGTGACTGACTGAGTGAGTCCTGGTGCTGCTGGTAGGCGGTGGCCGCCGTGAGCGCCTCGGTCTGCTTCCATTTGTATTGCAGGACCAGGCACTGCGCCGCGCCCTTTGCGTTCATCGTGATCGCGCTGCACTCCCGCACCTCGGCGGCCTTCCTCGCTGCCGACTTGCCGCAGCCGAGCAGGGCGAGCGTGAGGGCGGCGGTGAACCGACTCCTGGTGCAGCGCGTCCCGCGCGTCCCGCGCGTCCATCGCGTCCATTGCATGGGGCCTCCGGGTGCGGGCTGGGCGACAAATGCCCCACACTCTAGTGAAGCGAGTCCCGGTTGTGCAAGAGCACGGCGGCCCGCATTTTCACCAGCGGTTGCTCACCAATACCGGTACGGGCATATGCCGATCACCCGGATAAACGAGTTCCAAGCCAAGCCGGACAAGGCGGCGGCCCTGCGCGAATTCTTGCGCTCCGTTATTGCCCGCATCATCGACGCGCCGGGGTGTCGCTCGTGCGAGCTGCTGGTTCAGCGCGATGATCCCACTCGTCTGGCGATCATCGAGGTATGGGACAGCGTGGAAGCGCATCAAGCGTCGGTGTCCCGGATTCCCCCCGACCTGCTCCGGCAAGCGCAGACTCTGTTCGCGGTGCCGGCGCGAGGCGCCTACTATCATCGCGTGCCCGATGAGGCCGCCTAAGTGAAAGGGCCGATGTGAAAGCATATCTCCTGACGACGGGCACGATCTTTGGGCTCTTCTCCGTCTGGCACATCGCGGAGCTGATCATGCGGTGGCGTCCGCCCGCCTCCGATCCCTGGTTCATCGGTGGGGTCGCTCTCATTGCCGTCGCAAGCGGGGGCCTGAGCATCTGGGCGTTCCGTTTGTGGAAGGCGATTGGTGGGCCTGCCGCCTGACAAGCGCGTGAAGCTGGCAACGGACAGGGTGGGATTCGAACCCACGGTACCCTTGCGGGCACACCGGTTTTCGAGACCGGCCGTTTCAACCGCTCACGCACCTGTCCAAGACCTAGACGGGTAGACGGTGAGACGGGTAGACGGGTAGACGAGGCAGGCGAGCAACCCTACCCGTCTATCCGTCTTTCCGTCTACCCGTCTAGCCGTTACGGATAGGGTGGGATTCGAACCCACGAAACGGTTACCCGTTTACACGCTCTCCAGGCGTGTGCCTTCAGCCGCTCGGCCACCTATCCCGAACTCCTAGACGCACAGACGCGTAGACGCGTAGACGCGTGGACGCGTAGACGCGTAGTAAATACCAAGACCGTGCGCGTTTCGCTACGGGCGGCGCCGCCGCGAAACCTCGGCCCTGCCCCAGCGCGTATACTTCGCGTGTGTGGACGCCACCCATCAAAGGCGAGGAGCAACTCATGAATACCCTGCCCACCAAGAAGCCAGGTGACCCCGACGTGAACACCATCCCCACATGGCGCGAGCTAGCGGAGCGCTTCCGCGACCTGGTAAAAGACTTCCTGAAAGAAGGAAAGGAGCTTGAGCGGGAGCTCGAGCCGAAGTTGCTCCCGGCGCTGAAACGCTTCAAGCTGGAGATCGAAAAACTCATCTCGAAGCTCGAGCAGCGG
>QHTP01000334.1 GCA_003220855.1 Gemmatimonadota bacterium | reverse complement strand
GGGGGGAGCGCGCCTGATCGCGCGACGCGGGTCGTCGCGTAGTTGACCGCGGCGAACAGGACCGTGAACCCGAGGATGAACGACCAGGCGACGGGCACGACGCCGGCGAGCCGGATGGCGGCGAGCAGCACGACGCCGAGACCGAGCACCCTCCAGCGCCCCCGCGTGCCCGACAGAACGTACTGGCGCTCTTTGGTGCGGTCTTCGGCGGCGAGCTGGTGGTCGAGATCGGCCGCGTAGGCCATGGCGGGAATCTACATCCGGAACAGATAACTCAGCTTGAGGAAGAACCCGTCCGCCGTGCGACTCAGGTCGCGGAACCGGAAGGCGTCCGCCTCCGTGAGCGATGCGCCGTAACCCAGGAAGACGACCGTGCCCGGCGTCGGCTTATAGGAGAACAACAGGTCGTTGCGGAAGTCGTTCGTGACGATCGCTCGCGCCGTATCGCCGTTCACGCGCAGCGGCTGCCCGGTATGCGGGTCGAGCAGCGCGACCTGGTCCTCCGCGAAATACTGGCCGATGTAGCGCACGAAAATGGCGCGCGTCAGCTGGTACTCGAGTTTGAGCCGCGGGATGTTGGCCGTGAGAAAGCGGCTGCCGTCGCGCGCGCGGGTGAGCCGCTGATGCACCCAGCGCGCCTCGAGCCGGAGCGCGGGCGTGGGCCGCAGGGCGGCGACCGTGGTCACGGCGATCTGCCGGCCCTCCGAGGCCTCGGGAAAGATCGGCGCCGCGGCATACCCCACCACCACACTGCCTGACACGGCCCGGTTCGGTGTGTTCACGATGAACGCCCCGCCGGGGAGGTGATACAGGTCGTGCGGCACGGCGAACGGCGCGGCGCCGACCGTGTAGCCCGCGTAGTCCGCGGCCTCGAAGCCGAAGTGATCCAGGCTGAGCGTGACCTGCGCCTGCCACCCGCCGCGCAGGTTCGCGATCCAAAAGTTCTCGAGGGTGTCTTCGATGGTCCCGTGCAATCGACCGAAGTCATGGTACCGCCAGATCGGTGCGAAATGGACGATCGCCGTGAGCTGCTCGACCAGCGCGCCCGGACGGCCGTACCAGCTGAACCGGTTGTAGGTCCGGCCGGCGACGAAGTCGGTGCGATTCACGAACCCGCTCGTGTCCTGGAAGCTGCGCTCGATGCCGAGCAGCTCGAAATGGTTGCCGTACGCGCGACCGGTACGGTCGCCGAAGGTCACGGTCCACAGCTTACCGGCGCGGCCGCCGCCCGCCACCCGAGTCCACGCGCTCGCGACCTGCACCTCCGAGAACCAGACCTTGCGCCACACGACGTGCGCGTCCACGCCCAGCACGCGGTTGTAGTCGTCGCCGTCGATGCGGTCGGTGTAGGCCAGGCCCAGCGTGGAGGTCGGTCCCAGGTCGCGTCGCAGCCGCAGCATGTTGTAAACGGGGTGCGCGCCCGTGGCCGACTGGTCGCTGTTGTCCACCGCGCCGAGGTAAGCGATCCCGGTGCCGCCGACTTTGCCGGCGAGCTTCGCCCCGAACACCGGCTGCGCGATGCGACGCGTATAGATGAGGCTGTTGGGCGTGTCGAACTGCTCGAGCCCCTCGAGGAAGAACGGCCGCTTCTCCGGGTAGAACAGGGCGAAGCGCTCGTTCACGGTCACCTGGCCGACGTCGGCTTCGACCTGGGAAAAGTCGGGGTGGGCCGTGGCGCTGAGACCGAGGTTCTGGGTGATCCCCCACCGCAGGTTGCCGCCGAGCTCGGGCGTGCCGCGGTAGTCGTAGCCAGCGGCCGCGGGCGTCCCGTCCACCTTCGAGGTGAATTCCGGGGTGAGATCGAGCACGAGGCCGCGCTTCAGCCCGGTGAGCCCCGTGAGCCGCCCCGACTGGATCAGGAAGCTCGCATTGGCGCGGAACACCGGCGTCCAGGTGTTCTCGTAACCCGAGTGTTGCACGACCCGCACGACCTGGAGGCCCCACGTCTGCGGGTCAGTGCTCTGGTAGCGCAGGCTCTTGAACGGAATGCGGACTTCGACTTCGTAGCGCACCCCGTCCTCCTGTACCCCGAGCGGGTTCACCGCGAACAGCAACGCCCGCCGGTGGTCGGCGTAGGTGTCGAGCAGGATTTGGATGTTGTCGTCGGCGTCGATGTTGTCGCGGTCCGCGAGCGTGGCGCGGACGACGTGGCCGTGCTGCTCGTAGGCCCGCACCCCGAACCAGACGGCGTCGGGCGCGTACCACACCAGCACTTCGGTCGAGTCCTCCGCCGGCCGTCCGTCGACCGGCCGGTACTGCGAGAATCCGATCAGGTGCGCCGCGCGCCGCCACACCGGCTCATCGAGCACGCCATCGACG
>QHTP01000333.1 GCA_003220855.1 Gemmatimonadota bacterium | reverse complement strand
AATACCGTGGCCGGCACCTGTGGAACCCCAGCAACTTCGCCATCAGCCTGCTCGTGCTGGTGGCGCCGGGGAGCGTCGCCATCCTGAGCCGTCAGTGGGGGAACGACCTGGCGACCAACGCGGTCATCTGGTGCTTCGGGCTCCTGGTCGCTTCGCGGGTGCGCATGCTTCACGTGACGGTCACGTACGTCGGGTGCTTCGTCGCGCTGGCCGTGGCGCGAAGCGTGATCACGGGCGGCCCGCTGCTTGCGGAAATCGCACCGCTCACCGGGCCGATGTACCAGCTGTTCGTCTTCTTCATGATCACGGATCCCAAGACGACTGTGAGCTCGGTCCGGGGCAGGATCATCGTGGCGGCCGCCGTGGCGCTGGTGGAAGCGGGGATCCGCCTGGCGGGCGACTTTCATGTGGGAGCGCTCGCCCCGTTCTACCCGGCCCCGCCGATCCTCGCGCTGGCGTTCGTCGGACCGCTCGCCAAGGCGATCGACCTCTATCACGGCGCGAAGCCGAGTGTGATCGACTCCACCTCGACGCCGTAGGTGCCCGGCGAATGGATAACGAGACCGTCATCGCGTCGCAGCGAGAGCTGCAGCCGCTCCACCCGGTCGAGACGCGGGCGGTCTCCGCGACCGCCCCGCCCTGCCGCGGCTCCCACCCAGTAGTTCCACTCCCCGGGGAATCCCTCCGGGAGCAACACGCCCCGGCCAAGCGAGAAAGCGGAGAGCGGCAGCGTCTGCTGGCTCCACGTGGTGTCTACCGGTAGCGCCGCGGTCCAGCTCGTGCCGTCGTCTTCCATCAACGTCACGTGCAGGACCTGCCGCGCTCCCAGGCCGCGCAGGCGCACGCGCAGTTGGTCGGCGTCCCCGATGGTCTCCTGCCGGGCCGCGATCTTGTCCCTGATGACGAGGGACGCCGTGTAGTCGGCCGGACCCGCGCCGCTCGCGCTCACCGGGAGCTCGAGGTGAAAGACGGGCTGGCCCGTGACACCGGACCACTCCAAGCGAAACAGCCCGCGGCGTCCCGCGTCGCCGATGCGCGTGAAGGACCGTAGTAGTCCCAGTCCGTCGGTTTCCGATACAGGCCTTCGGGAAAGGTGAGCCCCGAGTCCCGGTGGAACAGCGTGATCACGAATTCGTGCGCCCCCCCGCCTTCCCGCAATGCCGCCGCCGGAACGGTGGCGGCGTACAGGTAACCACCCGCGGGGTGCATCGTGAAGCCGCGGTAGACGCCGCCGGCCACCGGGCGGATGAAGAGAAAGCCCGAGTCGGGCGGGGTGTCGTCGACGACACGAGCCCGTAGTTCCACGTCCCGCCCGGCGAGGTATTGGGGCGCGGCCAACGCCTGCACCGAGATCGGCAGCGTATCGGGCGGAGGTGGGTGGTACTCGGCAAAGCCGACCTCGCCCACGGTCGCCGGCAGGGTGGCGACATCCACGGGTCCGGCCGCGCTCAACACGTAGACGCCGGGCGTGACGATGAACGCGCCGGCGGCGGCCCGCTCCGTCCGCGGGTTACCCGCCATGATCGGCCGCACCGTGAAGTCGGTGCCGAGGTCCGGCAGCGCGACTGTCATAGGCCAGGCGCGGCTGATTGCCCGCGTCACGACCTTGTCGGGACTGGGTGGCTCGAAGGGGTCGCGGACGGGCACGGCATCGGGGTATACCTCGAGGCGCCAAAGGCCCGGACGCACTTTGTCGAGGAAATAGATCCCCTCCCCCTCGTAGGTCACCGTGGATGAGGAGCCGTAGCCCGCGATGCGGCGTAGTGCCGCCCGATCCGGGGGCGTGGCGCGCGTCGAGCCCGCGTACAGCAGGGCGTCACGCGCCACCAGCTCGCTCAGGTTGCTGTCGGGCGAGACGTGGAAGTCGCCGAAGTGCGTGTTCTGGGGATAGGAGCCGTACGAGCGCATGCGCGGCAGGCGACGCATCGCCTCGGCCGCGATGATCGCGCTCATCGCCTTGCGCGGCGTATAGACGAGGCTCAGGTAGTGCGTTTGCCAGCCGAGGTTGCGCGAAGCGGTCCGCAGCATGTCGTAGGCGAACATGGCGGCGAACTGTGCCCCCACCGCGCGGAACGTCCGCGCCATTGCCGGATACATGGTGCCGGTGCGCAGGTCGGGGCTGTCGAACTCGTACACGATCCGGGGGAGGCGGGCCAGCTCGGGGCGCAGCATGTCCGGGTACGCGTCGGTGCCGCGGAGGTAGTTGCCCACGAGCTCGTGGCCCGCGTTCAAGCCCGTGGGATACCAGCCGAACGTGACCCCTTGCGCCTTGCTGCGCCGGACCGCCTCGCCGATCCTGAAGTCCTGGCTCACGTTGTAGAAGACGAGCTTGGTGCAGCCTGTGCGGCGCACCGCGTCCGTGAGCGCGTTGATGTAGCGGACCGAGCCCTCGAGGTCCTCGGGATGATGCCACGGCTCGTTCACGAGCTCGATAAAGAGAATGGCGGGCTCGTCCTTCAGCGCCACGCGCGTGTAGGGATTCACGTGCTCCAGGATCTGACGCAGGTAGGTCATCTGCGCGGCGATCGCGGCCGGGTCGGTGCCCATGCGGGCTTTGCCGAAGTGCCGCCCGAATCCCGAATCGGTCGAGTCTCCGAGCGCATCCGGCCAATTGGCCCCATACAGCTGGATGGGACTGAAGAGCATGTAGATGCCGCGCTCGCGCGCGCGGGCGATCAGATAGTCTAGCAAGTCGAGATGGTCGTTGGCGATCACGTTGCCGGCCGAGTCCGAGGCTTCCCAGTCGCCCCAGAACGTGAGCCGCAAGCCGTCCCAGCCCATGCGGGCGAACTGCGCCATGTCTTCGTCGATCATCCGCCTGCGATCGGCGTGCAGGTAGCCGGCGGCGCGGTAGTCGGAGGCGGTGGGAAGCACGTAGTTCGCGCCGAAGAGGCTGACTTCCTTCTGATCGTCGCGCCAGCGGATCACGCCCTGCTCGTCGAGGTAGACCGCCCGGCTCGCCCGCTGCGCGTGTGCGGTGACGCCGCCAAACGCCAGCCATGCGAGCAGGGACAGGGTGCGATGCAAGCGCTCACGCCTCTCCATTAAACGTGCGCGGGGACGGCGGGCCGGCCGTCCCACGCGGCTACTGCCTGTTCAGCTCGAGTATGACGCTCCCACGCGGACTGATCCACCCTCTCATCGGCGCATAGCCCTTCACCTGTCCGTCGGCGCCTACCGCGAGGGGGGCGCCGCCCGCGCCCCCCAGCAGGTTACGCACGGTGTACTGACCGGCCGGCAGCGCACCCGCCGCAGAGCTGATCGCGAGGCGCGAAACCGGCGTGTCACCGAGATTCGCCACCACGAGCACGACGTCCGCCTCAGTGCGTCGCACGTACGCGGCGACATGCGGGCTAGTAGCCGTGAGCGGCACCAGCCTTCCCGTCGCGAGCGCCTCCTTCC
>QHTP01000148.1:12885-30800 GCA_003220855.1 Gemmatimonadota bacterium | reverse complement strand
GACGACAAGGTCGTCTGCTTCTTCCAAAGCGCGCAGAAGTTCAAGACGAGGTACGCGACGTTGGGCTTCAGCGACGCGGCGAAGCTCGACGAAGGCGCCCTGTGGCCGACCGCCTTCGCGCTGAAGGCGTTGACCGCCGCCGAAGAGGCAAAGGTCGGCGCGCTCGTGACGAAGGCGGTGAGCTAAGGACTGACTGCGCCCACGACCATTGCTTAAGCCCGGGATTCTCGGATTCGGCGTGGCCGCCCCGATCGCCGCGACTCATCTCCACACTCCGGCAACGCCCATTCTGATCTGCGGGCTCGCTGGCCTTGGTGTGCTTCTCGGTGTGAGGGTCGCGCGTTCGTGGCGGTGACACCCCAATGACGATCCGATGGCTCTTGTGCTGCTCCTCCTTCTGGGCCGCCAACCAGCGCCAGTTCAGCGACGCCATCGCCCGGCGCGATCTCGAGCGCTACCGGACGCGAGGGCCCGATGCCACTACCCGCCTGTTGAGGGATGCCATTCTCAGGGCCGGGAACGGGAAGACTGTATTGGATGTAGGCGCAGGCATCGGCGCGCTCAGCTTCGAACTATTGGCCGCGGGTGCCGAGCGCATGACTGCCGTCGAGCCGGCGCCAGACTACTTTGCGAGTGCTCACGAGGAGGTTCGTCGCCGCAACCTCGCCGATCGGTTCGAGCTTATATGCGGCGACTTCGTAGCTGTCGCCAGCGACGTTGCGGAAGCCGATGTCGTGACCCTGGATCGCGTGATTTGCTGCTACCCTGCGTATCGACCGTTACTCGAGGCGGCGCTGCAGCGCAGTCGGCGCCTATTCGCGTTCTCATACCCGCGCGACCGGTGGTACGTGCGGGCCGCAGTTGCGATCCAGAATCTGCTGCGCGCGCTGCGTCGGAATCCCTTCCGGGGCTTCGTGCACTCGGCGCGGGAGATGGAGGCGTTGCTCGAGCATCACGGCTTCCTCAGGATCGAGCGTCGCGAAGCGCTGAAGTGGTCGGCGGATCTCTATGTTCGAGCGGACGCCGCGACCGACTTGCGCGCCTCGGCTTAGATTCCTGCCATGCGCATCCTGCTCATCGGTGCCACCGGCACCATCGGCAAGGCCATCGCGGCGGCCCTCGGCCGTCGATATGAGGTCCTGCTCGCGAGTCGCCACCAGGCGCCCCTCCACGTCGACATCGCCGACCCGGCCTCCATCCGAGGCTTGTATGCGAAGGTGGGGAAAGTCGGTGCCGTGATCAGCGCTGCCGGTCAGGCCCGCTTCAAGCCGCTCGACGAGCTCTCGGATGCTGATTTCCGTTTCAGCCTCGACAACAAACTCATGGGCCAGGTCAACGTGGTCAGGTATGGACTCGGCTCCGTCGCCGACAACGGCTCGATCACAATCACGAGCGGGGTTCTGGCCCAGCGGCCAGCTCGCGGCAGCGGCGCCGTTAGCCTCGTGAATGCGGGCCTCGAGGGCTTTGCCCGAGCGGCCGCGCTCGAAGCCCCACGCGGCATTCGGATCAACGTGGTGAGCCCACCCTGGGTTAGCGAGACCCTGCAGGCACTCGGAATGCCGCTCCAAGGCGGCTTGCCGGCTGCCACAGTGGCCCAAGCCTACGTCGGCAGCGTCGAAGGGACGGAGACTGGTCAAGTGATTTCCCCAGGGTCGTAGCCTAACAAGCGCCGCGCCATGAGTTCCCTGTTCGTGCAAGCTCCGGTTTTCGTAGCGGGTGTTCTTCTGGCCGGACACTCGTCCGAACTCCGGCAGCAATCATGTCTGCGCTACCGCCCTTCCGCGGTCACTCTCGAAGGAACCCTCATCCGGCGACCATACGCTGGTCGACCGAACGACGACAGCGTACGTCAAGGCGATCAACGTGATACCGCTCTCATTCTGAGCATTCTCAAGCCGATTTGCGTCGCCCCGGACAGCACCTCGGACGAGGGCGACCAAGACGTGGAATCGGGGGTGCGCGAACTGGAGCTCGCGATTGGCACAGACTCCTTGTGGGCGCAACTGCGAGCGGCGCACAGCTCCCGGCTGCGAGTGACCGGTGAGCTGTTCCACGCGATTGGTGGCCACCACCGCACGCGGATACTCATTTGGGTCATCCAGATCCGCGCTGCCTGACAAGCGTGTTGCGCGCTAGCGTGCGCGAACTATCGTTCAACCTCACCTGACGAATACCCAATGGCACTGGAGATGCGAGCCGGGTGTGAACTCTGCGGGGCCACCCTCACGCCGGAAGGTGCCGCGTTCGTCTGCTCCTATGAGTGCACCTTCTGCCCGGCCTGCGCGACATCGATGGCCCACGTCTGCCCCAACTGCGGTGGCGAGCTGGTCCCGCGACCGCGACGGATCTCCAAGGGCAGCGCGATCCCTTAGGCAGCGCGGTCATGGTCCGTCCAACTCCACCGGGCGCAGGTCACATGCCAACCAAGGCCGTCTACTTCCTCGCCGTACCAGGTTTCGCCGACTGGGAGGCTGCACATGCGCTTGCGGAGCTCCGCCGGCACGGCCATTACCGCGTCCAGGTCGTCGGCCTGACGCGCGACCCCGTGCAGTCGATGGGCGGTCTCACCGTTCAGCCTGGCGCGGCGCTCGCCCAGCTCGACCCAAACGACGTTGCGGTGTTCATCCTGCCGGGCGGTGATCGTTGGGAGCAGCAACCAGTTGAGCGCGAGTTGGTCGCAACTCTCCAGACCCTCCACGCGCGTGCGGTACCGATCGCCGCCATCTGCGCGGCCACCACGGCTATCGCCCGCGCGGGCCTTCTCGCCGGACGTCGGCACACGAGTAACGGTCTTGAGTATCTGAAACAGCACGTGCCCGACTACGCCGAGTGGGAGACGTATGTAGACGCTCCCGCGGTGCGCGACCGCGGCCTCATCACGGCAAGCGGTCTAGCGGATGTCGAGTTTGCCGAAGAAATTATGGCCGAGCTTGGGGTGTTGAGTGATAGCGATCGCTCCTACTGGACATCCCTCTTTCGTGGGGGCCGCCCGTCCGGAGCTGCCTAGCGAGGCGCAGCGGCACATGTACAAGCACACCCAGGTCGGCCATCGCGCCATCGGCATCTTGCTGGGCACTGGGGCCCTCACCGCCGGGCTCCTCGTCGCACGAACGGGCCCCGTCCTCGTTCTCGGCATCGTGCTCGTGGCGTTGCTCACGGCGGCCTTCCTGTTCGGTTCCCTCACCACCGAGGTGGATGCACAGCGCTTTACGTTTTGGTTCGGGCCGGGCGTGATGCGGCGTTCCTTCGCCCTTTCGCAGATTCTATCGTGTACGCCCGTCACCAGCCCCTGGTGGTATGGCAGCGGGATTCACTGGACGCCCGACGGCTGGCTCTACAATGTGGCGAGCGGGGGAGCGGTGCAGCTGACGCTGGGCGACGGTCGGCGCCTGCTCGTTGGGACGGATGAGCCCGAGGAGTTGTGTCGCCTGATTGGGAGCGGGAAGGGAGCGGCCTGACACGCGCGCGAGAACCGGCAGGTGGTGTACTCCATTCCAACACGTCGCCACGCTCTTGACCATCTCGCCCGCCAGCTTCAAGCTGACCTGGGACGGAACGTCGTCGGCCTCTATGTCTACGGATCGCTCACGCAGAACGCGTTCGATGCCCGACGCAGCGACGTGGATTGCGTCGCAGTCATCCGACGAGGGTTTTGACGATTCTCATCCAACGCGAACTGCTGCGATTCAATGGCGACGGCTGGCTCTATCAGTTCGGGCGCCTGTCACGCACCGGTTCAGATGGCAATCCAATCATTTGGGCCAACATCTTCGAGAGCGGTCAGGTGGTCTTCGGCGCCGACCCGCATACTTTCGTGCCGCCGATTACAGCGGCGTTGATGCACGCGGCCCTCGAGCGCGAGATCGGCTACCTTCGCACCGAACTGGTCACGAACCGGGCCAGTGTATGGCGTGGGAGGCCGGCCTACCGGCGCTATGCCGCCCTCACGGCGTGCCGCATTCTATACACGCTGGAGACGGGGCGGGTGGCCCCCAAGCGCACGGCGGCGGTGTGGGCGCTCCGGCGACTGCCGTCCGTTCATCGGGCGATCGTCAGCCGCGCGATCGCGCGGCCACCGGGACCCGGCTCCTCCCGCTCGGTCCCCTGCGCGGTCTGCTGGAGCACGTTCAACGCAGCCTCGCGGCGGCGCGGAAGAGACCTTGCTTGCTTGCGGCCGCCGCAGGCCGCACCTTACGCGCGATCCGCTAGGCGGCAACGCGCCTCTCGACCGGGAGATCTGGTTTTGCCTCCGCCACCCGATCTGCGAGCAACACTCCTGGCCGCCTGGAGGACGAACAACCGCGTCACCGTTTCCCTCGTAGAGCACTTGCCATCGGCGCTCTGGGATATCGTCGTTCCGGGAGCGCCACGGCGCACGATCAGAGCGATTGCGGCGCACCTTCACAACGCAAGGTGCATGTGGGTGAAAACGCTGGGACGGGAGCACGGCATTCCGGCTCCGCTGCGCGTCGATCACCGGCGGGTCACACGTCGGCAGCTCGTTGCCGCACTGAAACGCAGCAGTCACGGGATCGAGGCACTGCTCAAACTGGGCGCTGCTGCGGGAGGCCAGGTGCCGCCATCACGGGGGTACGTATGGCGGAACCTCTCCCTCGACGTCGGCCATGTGCTCACCTACTTCGTGGCGCACGAGGCGCATCACCGCGGTCAGATCGTCATGGTGGCTCGCCAGACGGGCCAGCGATTGCCGCGGGCGACCACTGACGGGCTGTGGCAATGGAAGACGGACGCGGCGCACGAGTAATAGCAGTTTATGACGGCCAATGAATTCCGTCGCCTTGCCTTGAGTTTGCCGCAAGCGACCGAATCCTCGCACATGGGACATCCGGACTTCCGGGTAGCGGACAAGGTCTTCGCCACGCTCGGGTACCCGACTCGCGGGTGGGGCGTCGTCATGCTCACGCCTGATCAACAGGAGTTCTTTGTGCGGGCCGAGCCTGCTGCATTCAAACCAGTCACAGGTGGTTGGGGGCGGCGCGGCAGTACGACCGTGCGGCTGCCAGCCGCCAAGAGAGCGGCGGTGCGCGAGGCGTTGATCGCAGCCTGGCGGAACCGGGCTCCCAAGCGTTTGTCGGCAGCATCGGACCTCTAGTGGACCGGCATCCCGCCCGCCTCCTACCGCCACGTATTTGCCTCGGATTACTGCTCCAGCGATACTTGGTTGACATGGCCGAGCGACGATACAGCGACAAGGAGATGGCGGCGATCTTTCGCGCGGCGGCGGAAGGGCCGCTAAGCCCCCAGCGGGAAGTGCCACCGGAGGAGGGCTTGACGCTCACCGATCTGCAGGCAATCGGCCGTGAAGTCGGCATCTCGCCGGCCGCGGTGGCGCAGGCCGCCCAGGCCCTCGATATCCGTCACGGGGCTGCAGCGCGGACGTTCTTGGGACTTCCGATCGGCGTGGCGCGCACGGTGAACCTCAATCGCCGGCTCACCGATCAAGAGTGGGAGCAGCTGGTCGTCCAGTTGCGAGACGTCTTCAACGCGCGCGGCACCACGCGCTCGGACGGCTCCTTGCGGCAGTGGACGAACGGCAACTTGCAGGTTCTACTCGAACCGACCGAAACCGGCCACCGGCTGCGTTTCAGGACCCTGCACGGCGCGGCGCGCGCGTCCATTGGAGCCGGGTTGGCGGCCCTTGGGGTGACGGCGACGGTCGCGGTTGCGACCGCAATCGCTGGCCACCTGGGCGACGCCATGGGAGGAATCGTGCTGCTGCTCGCCACGGGTGTCGCCATGATTGTGAGCGGCGCCCTTCGGTTACCAGGGTGGGCGCGTCTGCGCGGGCGCCAGATGGACGCGCTTGCAGCACAAATAGCGAGCCCTCCGAATTCCGCCCCTCTGCCTTCGTCGACTCATCCGCGGGATGGTCGCGGCGCCTAGCGCGCGCCTGACGCTGAGACCTCACCTGAGGAAGGGCACTTGGACCCTATTGTGTTTCTTGCCGCGCTCCTGATCTTCGTGGGGATCCCGGCTTTCACAGTGATCAAGCTCGCCCGTCTGCGCGCCGCTCGTTCACAGTCACCCTCGGCCGACGTTACGGCGCGGCTCGAGGCAGTGGAACGTGGTGTCCAAGACCTCCAAAAGGAGCTGGCAGACACGCAGGAGCGTGTCGATTTCGCAGAGCGGTTACTGAGCAAGGCACGGGAAGAGCGGCGGATTGGCAGCTAGGGAGGCGCAATCCGTTCGGCAGCTCCTCACTTCGCCTCCATCTACGATTGGGGCTCGTGCGCCGAAATCGATTACTGCTCGTTCTCGTGGTGGGCCTCGCGGCCAGCGTTGTCGTCGTGCTACGCACGCGTACGCCCCCGTCCATCGCTCCTGAACCACGTCCGGCCGCGGCGGCCGTGGAGCCGCGCAGGCCGGCCCTGCAGACCGACGCCGAAGGGGACTATGTCCCAGGCTATGAATTCACGGTGAACCGCTTCCGATTCACCGGTTTCAGCCTCCGCCCCGATGCTCTTGTCACCTTTGCCGAGATCACCACTGGTACGGCGCAGCCGGTGGCCTGCCTGGAGACCCTGATCAGAGCGGACACGGTCCACCTCCGCTGTGACGATCCGCAGATAGGCACGATCACCGTCGACGGTAAGTTCCTCACGCGATTGGCGACCGACCGCCTCGACACCGCGGTCTTGGCTGCGGTCGTGACGGTTCGCACCGGGAGCGGAGAGATCCTGTACAAGGCGCGGGACTCGTTCAAGTGGCACCCGGGCAATTCGGGCGGGGCATGAACGTCAAGAAGCTCGTCGTCGGCGCAATGCTGGTCATCGTCGGCCTGCCTGTGGCACTGATCCTCACCGTTGTCGTGTCCGTCGCCGTCCTCGATCGGAGCAACGGCACCATCGTCTCGTCGGGCCGGCCGCGCTCTTACCTCCTCTATGTCCCGCCGAGCTACGACCGCGCCAAGCCGACGCCGCTCGTCATCAGTCTGCACGGCGCGGCGGGATGGCCGGCCCAGCAAATGAACCTGAGCCGTTGGAACCGGTTGGCCGAGACCCAAGGGTTCATCGTCGTCTACCCGTCAGGAAGCGATGTGCCCAAGGTCTGGCACGTGGACCGTGGGGGCGGTCTCATGCACGATGTCACGTTCATTTCGGCATTGATCGACACACTGGAGGCGGCCTACAACATCGATCGGACGAGGATCTACGCCAACGGCATGTCCATTGGCGGCGGCATGGCGTTCGTGCTGTCCTGCACGCTGTCCGATCGGATCGCGGCGGTCGGGATGGTGTCGGCCGCTCAATCATTGGCGGCGAGCTGGTGTACGGACCCTCGACCGGTGCCGATGATCGAGTTTCACGGGGCCGCCGATCCCATTGTGCCCTACGGGGGAGGGCCGTTGCGCGATCCCTTCAACCCCGCGACCGTGATGTTTCCAGCCGTGCGGGATTGGGTAGCGAGTTGGGCTCGGAGAAACCGGTGCGGAACGAACCCCGTCGAATCAGCGGTCGCTGCAGATGTCAGCCGTATCGAGTACACGCACTGTGCTCAAGACGCGGCTGTGGTGCTCTATACCATTCGGGGAGGAGGGCACTCCTGGCCCGGCGGCAAGCCGCTGCCGCAGTGGTGGGTCGGGCCCACGAGCCGCAGCGTCGATGCCACGAGTGAGATGTGGGCGTTCTTTCGTGCGCACCCGCTTCGGGGGAACTAGCTAGGTGGACGCATCGGATCGCCGCTCGTGGGTCCGTGCGATGATGCTTGTTGCCGTGACCTACGTCGTCATCGGCATCGGCTTTGCCGCGCTCGCCAAGTCGGCCGACGCCGGGCAGGTACGCCTGTGGCGGCTGGCGGCATGGCTCGCCAGCGCCGCGGTGGCCGCAGCGCACATCATCTACGAGCATTTTCGATTGCGCGAGTCGCCGCGTCCGGTGGCGCTGCATGCCGCCGGGGCGGTCGGTCTGGGGGCCTTCGGACTCGCGGTCGCGGCCAACGTGCACTGGCTGTTTGCCGGCAGCCCCGGCCAACACCCGCCGCTCCTTGCACTGCCCGTGTGGCCGGTGGTCACTGCTGTGCCGGCGTTTCTGGGAGCACTCGCCGTGGCGGCCGTGCTGGCTCGCTTCTCACGCCGGGTCTAGTCGACGGAGGCGAGCTTCACGGTCTCGATCGACGGTAGCGCGCGTGAGGAGCGACCGATTACAAACCCGGCAGGTGATGGGTGTGATCATCGCGGTTCAGATGAACGAATGCTTCAGCCGCGGGCACACCGGCCTCACGTCCGCGCCACTGCGCCATGATCTCGTGATGCTCGCGCCAGATTCCCTGGCCGTCCTGGCTGGCGTGCGCGAACAGGGCCGCCTTTTTCTGCTCGACCACTGACGAGATGTCCACGTAGGTGTTGGGCAGGAACCCTTCCGTTTGACTACCGCTGTTGACTTCAAAGAAGTAGAGGCGCGACGCCCGGAGGCCCCCTTCCATCCACGCGCGGACCGTGAGCACGCTCGCGACTTGATGATCCATGTGCGTGTCCACCGGCCAGTGGGTGAACACCAGGTCGGGATGCGCGGCGTCGAGCAGTCGCCTCATCGCGTCCACCTGCGTTCGGGTGACCTCGGTCGCGCCGTCGATCTGGCCGAAGAACAGCGGCTTCGCACCCATGATCCTACAGGCGGCCTGGCATTCAGCGGACCGAATCGCCGCGGCCTCGTCCAACGACTTGCCGGAGATGCCGCGCTCGCCGCGCGTGAGATACACGACCGTCACCGGGTGCCCGAGGGCCGCGTACTGCGCCAGCGTCCCGCCGCACCCCGACTCCGGATCGTCCGGATGCCCGCCGACACAAACGACTGTCACACGCGCTGCGCCCGACTCGGCCGGCGCGGACAGGTACGGCAGGGTGTTCGCAGCGACCACCGCCGGGCCGGCGGCCGCCAGCGACCGTCGTACAAAGCCGCGACGCGTGATGTCTCGCTCGCCCATTGGGAACCCGTGTCGTAGCGTCTCGTGTGCAAGCCAATGACGTCGTCAGGAATATGGCTCACCCGGCGGCGGTGGCCAGCCGTCTTGCGCCGGCGGGCGCGTCGCCCGCAGCTTAAGCACGACATGACCTTCAAGCCCGCGACGTGGTACCCGATCGCCCTCGTGCTCACCGGCATCAACGCCGTCGGAGCCTGGTTCGCGGCCAGGGCAGCCGAGCCGACGCATGCCGCGGTACACGCGGTGCTCGCCATCGGGTTCGGGCTCTGGGCCCAACGCCTGCGGCCGGGTCCCGGCGGGGGCGAGCGCGAGCCTCGGTCCGAGGCGCTGGAAGGCGTTCAGGCTAAGTTCGCAGCGCTCGAGGCCGAAATGAGCCGGCTACGGCAGGAGCTGAGCGAGACGCAGGAGCGCCTGGACTTCGTGGAACGGCTGCTGGCGCAGGCACGCGAGGCGCCCCGAGTGGGCCCCCAACGCTAGGGTCCAAAGCGAGAGGACAATGCCGGACCCCGATCCCCTCGACCTCGTGACGGTCTTCGCAAGCGGAAACCCGGTGCTGATCGCGACCGCCAAGCTGGCGCTCGAGGCCGCCGACATTCGCTTTCTGACCAAGGGGGAAGGGATCCAAGACCTGATCGGTCTCGGTCGCCTGTTTGGCGGCTTCAACCTCGCGACGGGTCCGGTACAGATTCAAGTCGAGCGCCGGGACGAGCCGCAGGCGAAAGAGGCGTTGCGCGACGTTCAGGATTAGGGAAAAGATTGGAGCGACCATGCGGTCCATCGCGGTCAGAGGGGCGCTGTTCGTTCTCTTCGCCGTCGCGGCCGCCGTGGCCGTTACGCACATGAATAGTCTCCCGGCGTTCATCGTGATCGCCCCCGGCTACCAGGTCCAGGCGTGGCTGTTCGAGACCCACCGAGCTCTCGGAGGGTTCGGCTACCAGGCGACGATGGTCGGGGTGTCCGCTCTCGTGTGGACGCTGATCACCCTCGGCCTGGCCCTGACAGGCCGGTTGCTGCGACGCCTCATGACATCACGTCCATAGGCCCTGGCGGGGACGCCACAATGTGACAACTTTGCCCGCGAGCCATACACCGGAACGACGATGACCAAGAAGACACGCCGGCCCCCGAAACGATCACGGCAGGGGCGGTCGTCTGCGCCGAAGCACGTGCCCACGCGCGGCCTGTACGGATGGATCACGCATACCGAGCTGGCCAGCGCCGACCCGGCGGCGACCAAGACGTGGTGCGCCAAAGTGCTGGGCTGGACGTTCAAGCCGAGTTTTCCCATGCCCGGCGGCGGCGAGTACCACCTGTTTGCCTACTCCGACCAGGGAGGCGGCGGGATTCGCAAGACCAACCCGGCAGAGACGCCGGGCAGCAGCTTCTCGGTCCACGTCGCGGACGCGCGCGCCGCCTTCGACATGGCCCTGCGCGAGGGAGCCGAGGAGATGCTCCCGCCCACGCGGGTGATGCCGGGCGTGACCATCGCAATCGTGCGCGCCCCCGGGGGAGTCCCCGTCGGTTTCGCAGGCCCATAGGCATGGCGATCGGCGAGGTGCTCGCTACCCCGCGCCTCACCCTGCTGCCGTGCTCCCCAGAGCACCTGCTCGCCCTGATCGACCGACCGGAGGAGTTCGAGCGGCTGGTGGGGCTGCCCCTGGCCGACGGCCTGCATGGCTTCTACGTGTCGGCTGATGTATCCCAAGATTGGCTCAACGCGCTGCGCAGCGCGTCGCAGCCGGATCCATGGCGCCATGGCTTTTTCGTAGTCCCGCGTGAGACCCCATCCGTGATCGGCAGCGCCGGGTTCAAGGGTCCGCCCGACTCACGCGGGTCCTGGCGAAGTGCGGGTTCCGTCATACCGGCACCGTGGTCGACCCGGACGATGGACCCGTGTGGCGGTGGGAGCGGGGCCCCTTGCCATGACCTTCGTTTTCGCCGCCGTGCTGCTCGCCACCGCGGCACCGCGGGACACCGAGCCGCGGGTTCTGTTGCGCCTGGAGGATGAATGGGCGCTCGCCCTGATCCATCGTGATGCCGCGGTGTTTGGGCGACTCCTGGCGGAGGGGTTCATCTATACCGAGGACGACCGCACGATGAGCCGGGACGACGTGTTGCGGGACGTGGTCGCCGGACCGGATACGGTCCAGACGGCGCACAACGAGGATATGCGCGTCCACCGCTTCGGGGCGACAGCCGTGGTGACGGGCTGGTTGGTGGTCGGCGGCCGAGGGCCGAATGGGCCATTCGACCGCCGCTACCGCTTCACGGACACGTGGGTCAGGCGGGGCGGGGGATGGCAGATCGTGGCCGCGCACGATTACCTCGTCCCGGCACGACGCCGGTAGCGCGTGACACACAGTGAGAGCGGCAGTGCCGTCCGCCTCTCCGTGGCCCAGCCCGACAGCCCTGCCGCCCGCTATTGTCTCGAGCGCTACTTCGCGGAACTCGCGGCCCGGTTCGAAGCCGGCTACGATCCCGCGCTCGGCATACCCGCTACGCCGGCGGAGCTTACGCCGCCACGGGGCTACTTCGTCCTGGCCACCCTGAACGGAGAGCCGGTCGGGTGCGGCGCCCTGAAGTGTCACGCCGCCTACGGCGAGATCAAGCGGATGTGGGTCGCGACCTCCGCCCGGGGTCTCGGCCTTGGGACCCGGATCCTGCTCCACCTGGAAGACCTCGCGCGGCAACGGGGGCTTCCGTTACTCCGGCTGGAAACCAACAAAGCCCTGACTGAGGCGCAATCGCTGTACCGACGCCACGGCTTCCGCGAAGTGCCGGCCTTCAACGACGAGCCATACGCGCATCACTGGTTCGAGAAGACGCTGTAGCGTAGCTTAGGCCGGCTCGGTGAAATGGCAGCTTCCTGCCTGGGAGGATTCGGATGACCGCACCGTCGCGCATCGCGTTCGTGACCTCACTTCCCGTGGCGCTGCTCGCAGCGTCGCTCGCCGGTCAAGCAAGCGTGGACACGGCGGCGACGCTCCGCACTGCCGACACGGCCGCCCATACGTGGCTCGCCCTGGTGGACAAAGGCGAGCTCGCCAAGAGCTGGGATGAGGGTGCGCTCGTGTTGCAGCTCGGCGTCACGGAGACCAAGTGGGAGCAGCTCGTGCGCAGCGCGCGCGCGCCGTTCGAGCCCTTCGGGGCACGTCATCAGATCATGGCGCGCTACACGACGGATCCTCCCAACGCGCCACCTGGTCAGTATGTCTTGCTGCAATACCAGACCGACGTCTCCGGTGGTCGGCATGTGGTGGAGACGGTGGTGCCGACCCTCGACGGGAAGCGGGGGTGGCGGGTGTCGGGGTACTTCATCCGCCTGGAGCAGTGACCCAACCCGGCAGCGTTGTCGACGTCGTGCAGCGGTTCAACGACGCCTTCAATCGCCACGACGTCGACGGCGTCATGGCGCTCATGAGCCCCGACTGCGTGTTCGAGAATACGCGTCCAGCGCCGGACGGCGAACGCGTCGAGGGGCACGCCCGGGTGAGAGCCGCGTGGGAGCTGTTCTTCGCCCGCTCACCGCACGCCCATTTCGACACCGAGGAGATATTCGCAGCCGGCGATCGGTGCGTCGTGCGTTGGGTGTATTCCTGGGTCAAGGACGGGAAGCGCGGCCATGTTCGGGGTGTAGACCTGTTTCGGGTACGAGACGGGCAGGTCGCCGAGAAGCTCTCGTACGTCAAAGGGTGACAGGCGGGGCTTCATGCCGAGAGTGAAAGTCGGGATCGTCGGCTCGCGCTTTCAGGCAGACTGCATCGCCGCGGCCGTACACGCCGTGCCGGAAGAAGCCGAGGTCGTCGCCGTCGCCTCGCCGACGCACGGACATGCCGCAAGCTTCGCACAGCGGCACGCCATCGCGCGGTGGTACAGCGACTACCGCGAGCTGCTGCGCGATCCCGACGTCGAGATGGTGTCGATCACGGCGCCCAACCGCCTGCACGCGCAGATCACGATCGACGCCGCCAAGGCCGGGAAGCACGTGGTGTGCGAGAAGCCGCTGTGCCTCACGCTCGAGGAAGCCGACGCGATGATCGACGCGTGCCGCCGGGCGGGTGTGCTGCTGCTGTACGGCGAAGAGCTGTGCTTCGCGCCGAAATACGTGAAGGCGAAGCAGCTCGCCGACGAGGGAGCCTTCGGCCGCGTCCACCTGGTGAAGCAGGGCGAGAAGCACTCGGGGCCGCACTCGGAGTGGTTCTGGGACGTGGAGCAGTCGGGCGGCGGGGCGGTCATGGACCTGGGGTGCCACGGGATCGCGTTCTGCTGGTGGTTCCTCGGTAAGCCGAAGATCAAGAGCGTGTACTCGCAGATGGCGACGCAGGTGCATCGCGCGCGCACCCAGGGTGAGGACGAAGCGGTCACGATCATTGAATTCGAGACCGGCGCCGCCGGGATGGTGGAGAGCAGCTGGAACCGGCCGGGCGGCATGGACGACTGCGTCGAGGTATTCGGCGACAAGGGCCAGACGTACGCCGACCTTCTCATGGGCAACGCGCTGCCGACGTACTCGGAGGCGGGGTTCGGCTATGCGGTCGAAAAGGCCGCCACGACCAGAGGCTGGACGTATCCGGTGTTCGAGGAGCACTGGAACTACGGCTTCCCGCAGGAGATGCGCCACTTCGCCCGGTGCGTGCGAGGCAAGGAGGCGCCGATCTCCGACGGCGAGACCGGACGCGTGGTGCAAGAGGTGCTGTATGCGGCCTACGCGTCGGCCGGACTGGGTCGCAAGATCATGTTGCCGTTCCGCCCGCACGGCATCGCCAAGCCGATCGACCTCTGGAGGATGCCGGAACGCGCCCAGGCGGCGCTCTGACCCAGTCGGTCGGGTCGTCCCCGATGCTGCGTCGCTTTGGCCTGTTGCACGCCACGGCGCTCAACATGACGAACATGATCGGCATCGGGCCGTTCATCACGATCCCGCTGCTCATGTCCGCGCTGGGCGGTCCGCAGGCGATGCTCGGCTGGGCCGTCGCACTGGTGATCGTCGTGTGCGACGGCATGGTCTGGAGCGAGCTGGGGGCGGCGTTGCCGGGATCGGGCGGCTCGTTCGGGTATTTGCGTCACGGCTACGGCGCGGACACGGTCGGCCGCCTGATGGGTTTTCTCTTCGTGTGGCAGTTCGTGCTCAGCGGTCCCCTCGAGATCGCGTCCGGCTACATCGGCTTCTCGCAGTACCTCGGCTACATCTGGAAGGGGATCACGGCGGGCCAGACCATGCTCGTCGTGACGATCATCGGGCTCGCGAACCTGGCGCTCCTCTACCGGCGGATCACGTCGATCGCGACCATCACCGTGGCGCTCTGGATTGGAACGATCGTCACCGTCGTCGTGGTCATCGGGACCGGTGCGGTGCACTTCAACCCCAGGGTCGCCTTCGACTTTCCCGCCGGCGCCTTCAGGTTTTCCCTGGGCTTGCTGCTGGGCCTCGGGACCGCGTCGCGGATCGGCGTGTACGACTACCTCGGCTACTACGATGTCTGCTACATCGGCGACGAGGTCGAGAACCCCGGCCGGGTGATCCCGCGGTCGATTCTCATCAGCACCGTCCTGGTGGCGCTGATCTACCTCGCGGTCAATCTCTCGATGATCGGCGTCGTCCCGTGGCGCGACTTCGTCCCGGCCGCGTCGCACCCGCAGTCCAACTTCGTCGTCTCGATCTTCATGGAACGGGTGTACGGCCCGGGCGTCGCGACGATCTTCACGGCGATGATCCTCTGGACGGCGTTCGGCTCGGTGTTCGCCCTGTTGCTCGGTTATTCGCGCGTGCCGTATGCGGCGGCAAAGGACGGCTATTTCTTCAAGGTGTTCGCGCGCCTCCATCCGTCGCACGGATTCCCCCACGTTTCGCTTATCGTGCTGGGCGTGCTCTCGATCGTCGCCGGATTTGTATCGCTGGGCATGGTGATCGATGCATTGATCACGACGCGGATTCTCGTCCAGTTCATCGGGCAGATCGGGGCCGTGACCCTGCTGCGGCGGCGGGCGCCGGACATGCCGCGGCCGTATCGGATGTGGCTCTATCCGCTGCCGAGCCTCGTCGCGCTGCTGGGATGGATCTTCATCTTCGCCACGACCCCACCCGCGGTGATCGCGTTTGGACTGGGCGCGCTGGTGCTGGGCGTCGTGTGTTTCGTCGCTTGGTCGTGGAAGGGAGGCACCTGGCCGTTCGAGGCACGGCAGCTCCTCTGACTCGAGGGAGAACCCGATGAAAGCCTACCTGGTGGTCACCGGCATTCTGTTCGCCGTCATCTTCGTCGCCCATATCTGGGAAGTCGTCGACCGGCAACGCATGTTCGCAAGCGACATCCTCGTCCTCGCCGTGACTGCGGGGCTCAGCGTGTGGGCCGGGCGCCTGGTACGGGCACGCGCCGGCTGATATGATCGGCGGGCGGTAGCGGTCTCCTCGTCTCGAAAGGACGTCCCATGATCGGCGGCCTCGCGACGTTCACGCTGATTCACGTGGTGCTGAGTCTCGGCCGGATCGGGAGGCGTGCGTCGCTGCGCTCCTCTCTCACGATCCCGCCGGTTCTCTGTTACCACCGCATCGGTGGCCCGCTCGAGCTGGGGGTGACGCGCGTGACGCGCTCGGTGTTCGCGCGCCAGATGCACGCGCTGGCACGAGCGGGCTGGCGCACGGTCACGCTGCGCGAGTTCGCGACGCACGTGCAGCGTCGCGTCCCGGCGTCGCCCGGCGAGTTCCTCCTCAGTTTCGACGACGGCTATGCGAGCCTCGCCGACACCGCCTACCCCGTGCTGGCCGATGTCGGGTTCACCGCCACGACGTTTCTCGTCACCGACTTCGTCGGTCGTACCAACACCTGGGACGTCCGCTACACGTGGCGCCGGCTGCCGCACCTCGACTGGGACGCGATCGAGCGCTGGCGCGGGCGGGGACTCGAGTTCGCGTCGCACACCGCCTCGCACGCCCGGCTCACCTGGCTCCCGGACGAGCGGATCGCCGACGAGCTCGGTCGTTCACGCCAGACGTTGCTCGGGCGGCTCGGACCCGACGCCGGCCGCGCCGTCGCGTACCCGTTTGGCGCGCGCGACGAGCGGGTCGAGCGCCTGGCGCGCGCCGCGGGGTATGAGCTCGGATTCGGCGGCGTGCGGGCGAGCGGATCGGCGCTCGCCCTGGCCCGCGTCCCGGTTTACATGTGGGACGTGGGGGAGACGCCGGTGGGGTTGCGGCGGGATGCGACCGGTGCCCTGGGACGACTCGTCGCGAGCGTCGCGAACCGATGCGCCGTCGGCACGAGCTGGATGCTGAAGCTCCGATCGGGTGGCGCAGTGGTGTGAACGGTGGTAGCCTCTCTGGGCACATGCGAACCTGGACCCTCCTCTCGCTCGCGACGGCCACCGGGGCGCTCGCCCAGCAGCCGACGCTCGGCGTCTTCGACGGCCATGCCGACGTGGGCCGGACCCCCAAGCCGGGCTCGGCCGTCTACGACGCCGCGCGGGACGAGTACACGATCGCCGGATCCGGCGCCAACATGTGGCTCGACCGCGACGACTTCCATTTCGTATGGACGCAGCTCGAGGGGAACTTCATCCTCACGGCGCGAGCGCGGTTCTCGGGCGCCGGTGTCGAGCCGCATCGCAAGCTCGGGTGGACGGTGCGCTCCACCCTCGCTACCGGGGCGCCCCACGTGACGGCCGCGGTGCACGGGGACGGGCTCGTCGCGTTGCAGTTCCGTCGCACGGCCGGGGGCGCGACCGAGGAGGTCCGATCGGGCGTGACGGCAGCGGACGTCATCCAACTCGAGCGCGCGGGAAATCGCTACATCCTCTCGGTCGGCCGCTTCGGGGACACGCTGGCACCGGTGCGGGTGGCGGACCTGGCACTCGGCGACCGGGTGTACGTCGGGCTATTTGTCTGTGCCCACAACGACACCGTCATCGAGCGAGCCACGTTCCGCGACGTGCGGATCACCGTCCCCGCACGCGACAGCTTCGTGCCGTACCGGGACTACCTCGGGAGCAATCTCGAAATCCTCGACGTCGCAACCGGGGACCGCACGATCGTGTACCGCTCGCCCGCGTCGCTCCAGGCGCCAAACTGGACCAAAGACGGCACGGCGCTGATTTACAATAGCCAGGGCCTGCTGTATCGCTTCGACCTCACGGATCGGCGACCGGCTGCGTTGAATACGGGGTTCGCCACCAGCAACAACAACGACCACGTGCTGTCGTTCGACGGACGGACGCTCGGCATCAGCCACCATAGCGCGGACGATCGCAACGCGTCGATCGTGTACACGGTGCCGGTCGGCGGCGGGACACCGCGGCGGGTCACGACGCTGGGCCCGTCGTATCTGCACGGCTGGTCCCCGGACGGGAAGTTCCTGGTCTACACCGGAGAGCGTGGCGGGGAGTTCGACGTCTACCGGATCGCAGCCACCGGAGGGGAAGAGACTCGCCTCACGACCGCCCCAGGGCTGGACGACGGTCCGGAGTACTCACCCGACGGGGCGTACATCTACTTCAACTCCGTCCGGAGCGGGACGATGCAGATCTGGCGGATGCGACCGGACGGCAGCGCGCAGCAACAGGTGACGAGCGACCGCTACAACAACTGGTTCCCCCACGTGTCGCCCGACGGCCAATGGATCGTGTTTCTGACGTTCATGCCGGACGTCGCCCCGAGCGACCACCCCTTTTACAAACGAGTCTACCTGCGCCTCATGCCTGCGGCGGGCGGGAGCGCACGCGTGGTCGCTTATCTGTACGGCGGCCAGGGAACGATCAACGTGCCATCGTGGTCGCCCGACAGCCGCCGGGTGGCGTTCGTGAGCAACACCGAACTGCGCTAGAGCAGGTCACCCGTCGCCACGGCCGCGCCCATGGCGTGGTAGCCCTTGTCCACGTAGATCGTCGTCCCGGTAATCCCGCTCCCCAGGGGGCTCGCGAGAAACGCCGCCGTCGTGCCGACTTCGCGGGCGGTGAGGGGCTCGGTGAGCGGTGCGTTGGCGGCG
>QHTP01000148.1:0-12825 GCA_003220855.1 Gemmatimonadota bacterium | reverse complement strand
GTACCCCGGGACCACGCGCTCGCTCGCCATGTAGGTGAGCGACAGGAACGACCCGCCCGGCCGCATCAGCGGCGCCAGCCGGGCGACCAGCGACACCAGCGAATAGGCGCTGGCACTCACCGCGGCGAGATAGCCCGCCCGGCTGGTGTCGAGCAGGGGCTTCTTGACCTCGGGACCGTTGGCGAGCGAGTGGACGACGATGTCGAGTGGCCGGTCACCGAAATCCTGCACCAGGCGCGCGGCGACCCCTGCGATCGAGAAATCGCCGACGTCCTTGTAGCGTTTGTTGCCGCGAATCTCCTCCGGGGCTTGGGCCAGCGTGTCGAACACGGCGTCGAGCGGATAGATCTTCTCGAACTGGAGCAGCGAGCCGTCCGGCATGCGGCGCGACGCGTCGATCTTGCCGCGCTCGAGCAGGTTCAGGAAGATGTTCAGGGCCGGGGGCCACGTGCCGGTGCACACCGTGGCGCCCGCCTCGGCCAGCGCTTTGGCGATGGCGAAGCCGTATCCCCCATCGTCGGCGACACCCGCCACCAGGGCGCGCTTGCCACGGAGGTCGATACTCAGCATTCGATCTCCCTTCCTCGAGATGCGGGATGCGAGATGCGGGATGCGTGGCACCCGGCACAGACGCATCCCGCATCCCGCATCCCGCATCCCGTCATACGAAGAACCTCGCTGCTACCGGTATGAGCTGTGGATGTCGTATCAGCGCATGCGTGAAGATGCGGCCCAGCGTGCGTTTCTCCGACGGGATCGCATTCACGGTGCGGGCGAGCGAGTTGAAGAACGCGTCGTCCACCTCTTCCAGGGCGCGCTTGATGCGGTAGTACCTGAGATGGTCGTCGCCCAGGAGCTTCATCCAGGCGGCGTGATAGGCGCACAGCCGCGCGGCGCCCGTGTCGCCGGCGCAGATGGCCGCCGCGGCCGTTTGACCCGCGAGGCGGCCCGCTTTCATGGCGTTCA
Organism: Gemmatimonadota bacterium; assembly: GCA_003220855.1. Taxonomy (GTDB): domain Bacteria; phylum Gemmatimonadota; class Gemmatimonadetes; order Gemmatimonadales; family GWC2-71-9; genus AG41. Next base: position 11,859 of record QHTP01000148.1, on the reverse strand, counting down.
CGATCCCGCCGCCGGAGAGCGGGTTGATCATGTGCGCCGCATCGCCCGCCAGGAGGACGCCATCGGTGTACGTGGCTTTGATCGTTGTGTGCACGATCACGCCGCCCACCGTGTACGCCGTCTTGGCGCCCCCGGCGTAGCGCCGGGCGATCCACGCATCGAGGTATTGCCGGGCGTTGCGGCCGTCGGCCTTGAGCGCGACCAGGCCGAGCCCGACGTTCGCGATCCCGGGCCCTTTGGGAAAGAGCCACGCGTATCCGCCCGGCGCGATCTGCTCCCCGAACTGCAGGTAGATCGCGTCCGGGTCGAAGTCGATGCCCTGGACGACGTACTGGGCGCACGACTCCATGTCGCGCGCCGGCACGCGGGTATCGAGCCCGGCCCAGCGGCCGACCATCGCTTCCACACCGTCCGCCCCGATTACGACGCGCGCCCGCCACGTCTCCTCGCCTCCGGCGCCGCGCAGCTGCACGCGCCAGCGATCGTCGGGGTCGCGGCTCATCCCGGCCGCTTCGGTGCCGACCAGCAGGGTGACGCCCGCCGCCGCGGCCCGTGCCGCGAGGAACGCGTCGAAGCGGGTGCGATCGAGGATCCAGCCGACGTCGCGCTCCGCGACCTTGACCGCCGTGTCGTCTGGAGCGAGGAAAATCACCCGCGTGATCTTGCGCGCCACCCACGACGCGCCGTCCGGCTCGGCGAACTCGCGTAGCCCCGCGTCCCCCACCCCCTCGGCGCAGCGCACCGGGGCCCCGACAGCCCGGTCGCGTTCGAGCAACACCACGTCCAGCTGAGGGGCATGGCGCTTGGCTTCCCACGCCGCCACACAGCCGGCGGGGCCGGCACCAATGACCAGGACATCGGTGTCGCGCATCACGCCGCGACCATCGTCAGCGCGCCGACGGGGCAGGGGGCGATGCACTTACGACAGCCGGTGCAGGCGACGCGGTCCACGACCAAGTCGGTCAACTGCAGGTGAATCGCCTCGGGAGGGCAGAGCGGCAGGCACAGACCGCAGCGGTCGCACACCTGGAGATCCACCACCGCAATCTCGGAGCGGGCGGGCGCGGGTTGCATGGGCGAACGCTAGCGGCCCTCGTCAGAGGCGTCAAGCATCAGCCTTGCTTGGAGTTACGCTTTTCATTAGCTTGATGCGCTCGCGCGCGCCCCCCTAACGACTTTCACCCGACGACCTCGTGCCCTTTCGCTGGCCGAATTGGAAGCTTGGAGCCTGGAGTCCGGCGAATGAGATCGCCGTGGATCTGGGCACCGCCAACACTCTGATCTACGTGAAGGGCGAGGGTATCGTGCTCAACGAGCCCTCCGTCGTCGCGATCGAGAAGGCCACCGGAAAAATCAAAGGGATCGGGCTCGAGGCGAAGCGCATGCTCGGGCGGACCCCGGACGGCATCCTGGCGGTGCGGCCGCTCAAGGACGGCGTGATCGCCGACTTCGACGTGACCGAAAAGATGCTGCGGTTCTTCCTGAAGACCATCATCGATCGTCACCTGTTCCGCGTGAAGCCGAAAGTGATCGTGTGCGTGCCGTCGGGTATCACCGAGGTGGAAAAGCGCGCCGTGCGCGACTCGGCCCAGTCGGCGGGAGCGAAAGAGGTCTACATGGTGGCCGAGCCGATGGCCGCGGCGATCGGCGTGGGCCTCCCGGTCGAGACGCCCACCGGGAACATGGTCATCGACATCGGCGGCGGAACGACCGAAATCGCGGTGATCGCGCTGTCGGGGATCGTGTCGGACACCTCGATCCGCACGGGCGGTGACGAGCTGGACCAGGCCATTGTGCAATTCATGCGCAAGAACTACAACCTCCTGATCGGCGAGCCGACGGCCGAGCAGATCAAGATCCAGATCGGGTCGGCGGCGCCCGTGGGGGAGGAGCGCGAGATGGAGGTGAAGGGTCGCGACCTCGTCTCCGGAATCCCCAAGATCGTGCGGGTGCACTCGAGCGAGATTCGCGAGGCAGTGCAGGAGCCGATCCAGCAGATCGTCGACGCGGTACGCCGGGCGCTCGAGATCACGCCGCCCGAGCTGGCGTCGGACATCGTGGATCGCGGTATCGTGATGACCGGCGGGGGCGCGCTGATCCGCGGCCTCGACGTACTGCTGCAGCAGGAGACGGGCCTGCCGATCCACCTCGACGAGGACCCGATGACCTGCGTCGTGCGGGGGACGGGGCGGATCCTCGACGATCCGGAGAAATACCGCAACGTCCTGACCACCTAGGGCCATGGCGCTCGGAGCGGACCGCTACGCGTCGCGGGCCGACACCCTCGTCTTCCTCGGGTGCGTCCTCCTGTCCGGCGCCGCCATGAGCCTGCCCGGCCGGCTGCGGGATCCCCTGGCCCGGGCCCTGCGCCAGACCGTGCTGGCGCCGTTCCTGAGCCTGCAGCAGCAGATCGAGCGCCTCTCGGCGTCGCTCGCGCGCTACGACGCCGTCGTGGCGCAGCGCGATTCGGCGGCCCTGGTCGCCACGTTCCTGCCGGAGCTGCGGGGTGAGAATGTCCGCCTGCGCAGCCTGCTCGGGTTGGGGACGCGACTCGGCACCGGCTATGTCCCCGCCGAGGTGCTGCGCGAATCCGAGCCGACCAGTCCCCTCACCGTCATCGTGTCCGCCGGCAAGAAGCAGGGAGTCAAGCCCCTCTCGGTCGTGGTGAGCCCCGAAGGCCTGGTGGGGATCGTGAGCAGCGTGGATCAGCAGACCAGCGTGGTCGTCACGTGGGCGCACCCCGAATTCCGGGCCAGTGCCATGGCGGCGGACGGGAGTGTGTACGGGATCGTCGCGCCACACGGATCCGAGGGGCCACGCGTGTGGCTGCTCGAGCTCGAGGGTGTGGCGTATCGACAACTCGTCCCCAACGGCACATTGATTCTCACGTCGGGACTCGGCGGCATCATGCCGCGCGGCATCCCGGTCGGCGTAGTGGTGGGCGTCGCGGGCGAAGCGGGAGGCTGGGAGCGGACCTACCTGCTGCGCCCCGCCGTGCATCCGGCGGCCGTCACGCACGTCATGATCCTGGGTGGCACGCCGACCCGGGGGGACCTGCGGTCGGTGTTCGAATCGAGCGGGGACGCGCCGTGAGGCGGAGCGACAAGTACCGCTTCTACGTGATCCTAGCGGTGCTGGTCGTGCTGCAATTCTCGGCGCGGCGCTGGCTCGGCGGCGACCGGGTCGCGCCCGACTTTCTGCTGCTGGCCCTCTTGATCTATACCATCCGCGCCCGCCCGGGGCCGAGCGCCGCCGCCGGGTTCGTGGTGGGGCTGGTGCGCGACGCCCTCACCCCCGCCTCGTTCGGCGCCGGGGCGCTCGCCCACACGCTCGTGGCGTATCTCTCTTCCTGGAGCAAGGCGGTTTTCTTCGCGGAGAACCTGTTCGTGAACGGCTGTCTCTTTTTCGCCGGCACCTGGTGTCGCAATCTGGCCGTGGCGGTCGCCTCCGGGAAGCTGAAGGGCGGCATGCTCGGCTGGGAGCTGCTCGTCTGGTCGCCGATCCAGAGCCTGACCACCGCCGTTGCGGGCGTGCTCGTGCTCTGGCTGGTGGGCCGCCGCATCGCGGTGCGGCTGAGCGACGCATGAGCTCGTTCCATCCGTACCTGCTCGAGCGCCGGCTGCGGCTGGCGCGCATGGTCGTGTGGGTGGCGCTGGCGGCGCTCGTGGTCGTGTTCTTTCGCACCCAGATCCTCGAGCACTCCAAGTACCAGCTTCAGTCCGAGACGAACCGGCTGCGCCCGATCCCGCTGCCGGCGCCGCGCGGCATCATCACCGACCGCAACGGCAAGGTGCTCGCCGAGAACGTGCCGGGCTACACGGTCTCGCTGCTCCCGGCGGCGGACGAAGACTCGCTGCATGCGACCCTGACGCGCCTCGCGCCGTTCGTAAAGCTCGACAACGCGGGCATCGAGCGCGTCCTGGTCCGCTACCGGCGCACGCCCTACGTGCCGGTCACCGTCCTCCCCAATGCGACGTTCGCGGTCGTGTCGGCGCTGGAGGAGCGGCGCCTGATATTCCCGGGCCTGCTCATCCAGCCCGAGCCGAAACGCCACTACCCGGACAGCGCGCTGGTGGCCCATCTGGTGGGCTACATCGGGGAGGTGACCGAGGCCGAGCGGGCGCAACGGCGCCTGGCGCCGGTGCGCCTGGGCGGGCTGCTTGGCAAGGATGGCTTGGAGCGGGAGTACGACGACTCGCTGCGCGGCGCGGACGGCGTGCGATTCGTGGAGGTAAGCGCGCTGGGACGCGTGGTGCGGGACGTCGGCGCGGCCTCGACCCTGCCGCCGATTCCGGGGCGGGCGCTCTCCACCACGATCGACCTGGACCTGCAGCGCTACGTGGCGGAGATCTTCCCCGCGGGCCAGCGCGGCGCCCTGCTCGCGCTCAATCCCAACAGCGGGGAGATCCTCGCGCTGTACAGCGCACCGGGCTACGACCCGAACGCGTTCGTGGGCGGTGTCGATCCCGACTACTGGCGCTCCCTCAACGTCAACCCGGCGCACCCGCTGCTCGATCGCGCGATCAAGACGTTTTATCCCCCAGGCTCCACGTGGAAGCTGGCAATCGCGACCATGGCGCTGCGCCGCGGGATCGTCACCTTTCGCTCGCACATGCCGATCCCGTGCCGCGGCGGGCTGCAGTATGGCAACCGCTACTTCCGCTGCTGGTCCGCCACCGGCCACGGCGACCTGACCCTGTCGGACGCGATCGCGCAGAGCTGCGACGTGTACTTCTATCAGCTCGGCCTGAAGCTCGGGCTCACGTCAATGCTCGAGGACGCGAGCGGGCTGGGGTTCCGCTCCCGCACGGGGATCGATCTCCCGGGCGAGATCACGGCCGTGTTTCCCGGCGGGACGGACTACTACGACCGCGTCTACGGCCCGCGCCGTTGGACGTCCGCCGTCACCCTCAACCTCGCCATCGGGCAGGGGGAGAACGCGCAGACGCTCGTGAACATGGTGCGGTTCTACCAGATGCTCGCGAGCGACGGGCGCGCCCGACCCCCGTATCTCGTTCATCCCGCTGCCGGCTCGAATACGAGCCTCGGGCTCTCGCCCGACCAGCTCGCGGGGCTGCGTCAGGCGATGAACCGCGTGGTGGAGCAGGGCACGGCACGGGGCGCTGGGCGCTTCGGGGGCAGCATCGCCATCGCCGGCAAGACCGGCACGGCGCAGAATCCCCACGGACCCGCGCACGGCTGGTTCATCGGGTTCGCGCCCGCCGAGAAGCCCGAGATCGTCGTAGGCGCCATCATCGAGTTTGCCCGCGAGGGTCCGTACGTGGCTCCCCTCGTCACCCGCGTGATCGGGCACTACCTCGGCGTCGACACCACCGCGGCATCCAAGGTCCGGATCGTCTTCCCCACGGACACCGCGCCGCATTCCCGGCAGCTGCTCCCTGGCCCGCCGTCGGTCGAGGATTCCACGATCGTGCCGATCGTGCCGACCGACACGGGCGTCACACGCCCCGACACCGGCAATGCGACCCCCCCTCCGCGAGATCGATAAGCCGCTCCTGGCGGTCACGGTCGCGCTGGCGGCATACGGGCTCGCGGCGCTCTATTCCGCCGGCCAGACGGACGTGCCGACGTTCGTGTCGACCATCTGGCACAAACAGGTGATCTGGTTGGGCGTGGGGCTCGTGGCGATGTTCCTGATGTACCGCACGTCGCCGCGGTTGCTCGAGTGGGCGACGCCCTACGCCTATGGGATCAGCATCCTGGTGCTCATGATCACGCTCACCGCCGGGACGGGGGCGGGCACCGCGGCGAGCGAGCGCTCCTGGATCTCGATCGGCGGCGTGCGTCTGGGCCAGCCGGTCGAGCTCGCGAAGCTCGCCGTCATCTTGATGCTGGCGCGCTGGCTGGCCGAGCGGCGCGAAGCGCCCGCCACGCTGCGCGACCTCGTCCCCCCCTGCCTGATCGCGGGCGTGCCCACGCTGCTCGTCGCCAAGCAGCCCGACCTGGGGAGCGCCATCGTCTTCATCGCGGTGCTGTTCGCGATGCTCTACTGGGCGGGCACCAAGCCCTCGTTGTTGCTGCTGCTCGGATCGCCGGTGATCGGGTTGGTGCTGGCGTTCTCGACCGTCGCGTGGGGCGCGTGGATCGTGGTGCTGTTCGCGCTGCTGCTGTGGTGGCGGCCGTACGTCTGGGAAGGGCTCGGGGTGATGCTGGCGAACGTGGTCATGGGCGTCATCGCCGTACCGTTCTGGCGGCGCCTCGCGCCCTACCAGCAGAACCGTCTGCTCGCCTTCCTGAACCCCGAGGTCGACCCGCGCGCCACGGGGTGGCACGTCATTCAGTCGAAGATCGCCATCGGATCCGGGGGGTTCCTGGGCCAGGGCTATACGCACGGCCCACAGAAGCGCCTGGCGTTTCTCCCGGCACAGCACACCGATTTCATCTTCCCGGTGGTGGGTGAAGAGCTCGGCTTCGTCGGGGTGCTCCTGGCGCTGGCCCTGTTCGCAGCGCTCGTGTTCGCGCTGCTGCGCATCTCGCGTCGGGCGACCGATCCCTACTCCAGCCTGTGCGTTTTCGGGATCTCGGGGCTCTTGTTCTCGCACATCATCGAGAACGTGGGAATGACGGTGAACCTGCTGCCCGTCACCGGCATCCCGCTGCCGTTCTTCTCATACGGCGGCTCCTTCTTGCTCGCCTGCTCGTTGGCGGTGGGGATCTCGCTTCGGGTCGCTTGGGAATCGCGCCAGTCAGGGTATGCTGAACTCTGACAATGAGTTACGCACGCGGGACTGGCGCCGGCCCGGACCCGCTCCCAAATTGTCGCCTTCTACCCCCCCACTATGGCGCGCATGGCCTGGTTCAAGAAAGAGCGCAAACCGCGCACGTCGGAGCGGATCAAGTTGGAGATCCCAGCCGACGCGTGGGAGAAGTGCGACGAGTGCGGCCATATCGACATCAAGGACCGGTTCGTTCGGGCCTTGAATGTGTGCCCCAATTGTGGGCACCATCGCCGCATCTCCGCTCAGGAATACATCGACCTCCTCGTGGACGAGGGTTCCTGGCACGAGCTCGACACCCGCCTCCGCTCCACCGATCCCCTGCATTTCGAGAACTACAAGCAGCGCCTCGAGACCGCGATGAACAAGGCGGGGCCGCTCGAGGCTGTCCGCACGGGGTACGGCCGGCTGGATGGGATACGGGTCGGTGTCGGCGTGATGGACTTCAACTTCATGGGCGGGTCGATGGGCTCGGTGGTGGGGGAGAAACTCGCCCGGGTCGCGAGGCGCTCGGCGGAGCGGCGGACGCCGCTGATCATCGTCTCCGCCTCGGGCGGGGCCCGGATGCAGGAGGGTGTGCTGTCCCTCATGCAGATGGCCAAGACGTCGGTCGAGATCGCCCGGCTGCGCACCGCTCGCGTGCCCTTCATCTCCATCCTCACCAACCCCACCACCGGCGGGGTGTCCGCCTCCTACGCCATGCAGGGTGATGTGATCGTGGCGGAGCCGGGTGCCGTCGTCGGATTCGCGGGACCGCGCGTGATCAAACAGACCATCGGCCAGGACCTGCCGGAGGGCTTCCAGACCGCGGAGTTTCTGCTCGAGCACGGCATGGTGGACGCCGTGGTGCCACGCAGCGAGCTGCGCGACACCACCGGCCAGCTGCTGCGCCACATGGCTGGCCGGCAACCGGCGGAGGCTGCCGACTGAGCCTGCTGTCGTTCGAGGACGCCTGCCGCTTTCTCTTTGCCCGACAAGGGAGCCGCATCAAATGGAGCCTCGAACCGACCGAGGGGCTCCTGCGCGTACTGGGCCATCCCGAGCGGCACTTCCCCTCCGTCCACATCGCGGGCTCCAACGGCAAGGGGTCCACCTGCGCATTCGTGGCGGCCGAGCTGCGCGCCCGCGGCCTGAGGGTCGGGCTGTACACCTCGCCCCACCTGGTCTCGGTCCGCGAGCGCATCGAGGTGGATGGCGTGCCGATCGGGGAACAAGCATTCGCCGAGTGGACGAGCTTTCTCCAGTCCGAGATCGAACGCCTGGACGCGAGCTTCTTCGAGGCGACGACCGCCATCGCCTTGGCCGACCTCGCCGCGCGGGGGGTGGACGTCGCCGTCATCGAAGTGGGGCTGGGCGGGCGGCTCGATTCGACCAACGTAATCACGCCGCTGGTGTCGGTCGTGACCAAGATCGCGCGCGAGCACACCGACTACCTCGGGACTGATCTCGAGGCGATCGCCCGGGAGAAAGCTGGGATCGCCAAACCCGGCGTACCGTTCGTGACGGGGGAGCGGGACCCGGCGGTGCGTCAGGAGCTCGCGGCCGAGGCGGGCCGGCGGGGCGCGGAGCCCGTGATCCTGGCCGATACCACGCGTCCCCCTCCTCGGGCGCGGCGCCTGGGCCTGCTCGGCCGCCACCAGCAGGCCAACGCGTGGGTCGCGCTGGAGGCGCTGAACCGGCTGCCACCGCCGTTCGGGCCGGCCGGCGACACCTGGCCGGAGAGCTTCGGGCGTGCATACGTCCCCGGCCGGTTCGACGTCCGCGGCAAGTGGATCTTCGACGTGGCGCACAACCCGGACGGGGCGCTGGTGCTCGCGGACACACTGCGCGACTGCAATCCGCCGCGTCCCCGTCACGCCCTGGTCGGCGTGCTCGGCGACAAGGATTATCTCGGCATGATCGACGCGCTCGCGCCGGAGGTCGACGCGTTCGTGTTCACCGTGCCCGACACCGCGCCGGAGCGGCGACGGTGGGACCTGGGCCGGCTGGAGCGCGAGCTCGGCGGACTTGCGGTGGCGCATGAATTCGAGCCGCAGTTCGCGCGCGCGCTCGAGCGGGTCGGTGTGGGCGCGGCGACGGTGATCGTCACCGGGTCGTTTCACACCGTCGGCGACGCCCTCGCCCGCTTGCCCGGCTTCGCGCCGGTCGCCTAAATTGTTGCGATGCAAGGACAAGCCCTACCAGGGTTTCGCGACTTTTATCCCGAAGAACTAGCGCTCCGTAACCACATTTTTGGCGCCTGGCGCGACGTGGCGCGGCGCTACGGCTTCCAGGAATACGACGGCCCGCCGCTCGAGCCGCTGGAGCTGTACACCGAGAAAAGCGGCGAGGAGATCGTGCAGCAGCTGTACGCGTTCCAGGACAAGGGGGACCGCCAGGTCGCGTTGCGGCCCGAGATGACGCCGACCCTGGCCCGCATGGTGGGCGCCCGGGCGCAGGCGCTCAAGAAGCCGATCCGCTGGTTCGCGATCCCCCAGCTGTTCCGGTACGAGCGGCAGCAGCGGGGACGCCTGCGCGAGCACTTCCAGCTCAACATGGACATCATCGGCGAGGCGGGGCCGGCGGCCGACGCCGAGATTATGGCGGCGGTGATCGACATCGCGCGAGCCTTCGGGCTCACGTCGACGGACGTGCGCCTGCGGGTGTCCGACCGACGGATTCTCGCGAACGAGCTGAAGCATGGCCACGCGGTGGCGGACGGCGAGATGCTGGGCGTCCTGAGCGCCCTGGACAAGTGGGGGGACGAGCCGGCGCTGACCGAGCGGCGGCTGCAACATGCGCTGGGCGATTCCCCGGAACGGAAGGCCTCGGTTCACTCGTTCCTGAGTCTCCTTGCAAACGAGGACCGTGCGACGGTGGCGCGCCTGCTCGCAACTCCTGCGGCGGAGCAGCTGCGGGAATGCGGCGCGCGGCTCGAGGCGATGGGTCTGGGCGACTTCGTCCACGTCGACTTTCGGATCGTCCGCGGGCTCGCTTATTACACCGGGATTGTCTTCGAGCTGTTCGATGCCAAGCGATCGCTGCGCGCGATTTGTGGAGGCGGCCGCTACGACACGCTGATCCAGGAGATCGCCGGCGTCGATCTGCCCTGCGTGGGGTTCGGGATGGGGGACGTCGTCCTCGGAGAACTCTTGAAGGAGCACGCGAAGGCCGCCGAGGCGCCGAGTCGACTCGACGCGTTTTTGATAGCGGTGGGCGGCGAGGACGTGGCACCCGTGCTCAAGCTCGCCCACGAGCTGCGCGATCGCGGCGTCGCCGTCGAGTATGCCCTGCGGGACGCCCCCATCCGGAAGCAGCTCGAGCTCGCCGCGGCGCGGGGCGCGCCCCGCGCCGTGATCGTCGGACCCGACGAGCGTAAGGCCAAGGTGGCCGTGGTGAGGGATCTCAAGACCGGAAGGCAGCGCAAGGTGGCGTTGGCCCAAGTCCGCAAGGGCGTCTTCAAGTGATGGCTCAAGCTAAGAAGATCACCCCCCGTGCGCACGACTACAGCGAGTGGTACAACGACGTGATCATGCAGGCCGAGCTGGCGGACCACTCGCCGGTGCGCGGCTGCATGGTGATCCGCCCGCACGGCTACCGCATCTGGGAGCTGATGCAGCGGGCGTTGGACGACATGTTCAAGGCGACGGGTCACCAGAACGCCTACTTCCCGCTGTTCATCCCGATGAGCTTCCTGGCAAAGGAGGCCGAGCACGTCGAGGGGTTCGCCAAGGAAGTCGCGCTGGTGACGCACACCCGTCTCATGGCGACCGGGAAGGCAGGCGCGCAGGCGCTCATGCCCGATCCAGCGTCCGCGCTCGAGGAGCCCCTGGTCGTGCGGCCGACGTCGGAGACGATCATCTACGCGATGTTCGCCAAGTGGATTCAGAGCTACCGCGACCTGCCGCTGCTCATGAACCAGTGGTGCAACATCGTGCGCTGGGAGCTCCGCACCCGACTGTTCCTCCGCACCACGGAGTTCCTGTGGCAGGAAGGGCATACGGCGCACGCCACCGAGCCCGAGGCCGAGGCGGAGGCGCGGCGGATGCTCGGCGTGTACCGCACGTTCCAGGAGCAGTGGATGGCGATGCCGGTCATCACCGGGCGCAAGACCGACAGCGAGAAGTTCGCCGGCGCGGTGCGGACCTACGCGCTGGAAGGGCTGATGCAGGACAACAAGGCGCTCCAAGCGGGGACCTCGCATAACCTGGGGCAGAATTTCGCCAAGGCGTTCCAGGTCAAGTACCAAACGGCGCCGGGCGGGCTCGACTACGTGTGGAACACGTCCTGGGGCGTGACCACGCGCATGATCGGCGGGCTCGTGATGACCCATTCGGACGACAACGGCCTCGTGTGCCCGCCCAAGCTGGCGCCCGTGCAGGTGGTGATCGTGCCGATCTGGAAGTCGGAAGAAGAAAGGGGCCAGGCATCGGGGGTCGGGGGTCGGGTGAAAACGGAGCTCGAGCAGGCGGGCATCCGCGTCGAGCTCGATCTGCGTGACAACATGAAGCCGGGCGCGAAATACTTCGAGTGGGAGGCCAAGGGCGTGCCGCTGCGCCTGGAAATCGGGCCGCGCGACGTGGCGGCGGGGCAGGCGATGGCTGCGCGTCGGACGGGCGGCAAGGCGCCGATCAAGCTCGACGGCCTGGCGCGCACCGTCGCCGGCGTACTGGAGGAGATCCAGACAGGGCTGTTCGCAGCCGCGCGCGAGCGGCCCGAGGCCCACTCCGTCCGGGGCGTCACCAAGCAGCAGTTCATCGAGTTCATGAAGGGCGCCGGCGGGGGGGGCTTCGCCTACGGAGGGTTCTGCGGCTCGGGCGGGTGCGAGGCGGAGATCAAGCAGGAGACGGGGGCGACCGTGCGCGTGCTGCCCGATCCCGAGTTCCGCTCGGCCGAGGCGCCGACGACGTGCATGTGGTGCGGCAAGCCCAGCGTCGCGGAGGCGGTGTGGGCGCAGGCGTACTAGGGCGCTCGTTGCTTCGCGGTCTGTCTGCCACCGTCACACTCATCGTGGCGCTATCGTCGCCTGCGGTAGGACAGCGACCAGCCGCATTGCCCAACAGCGTGGGCCGCCGAATCGATTCGGTCGTGGCCGCATTCATGCCCGCGCACCATGTGCCCGGGTTGTCCCTTGCGATCGGCC